>JBBIHL010000008.1:0-18011 GCA_037447075.1 Candidatus Eiseniibacteriota bacterium
ATGTGGCTGACCCCTGAAGGCCAGGCCGCACTTGCCGACTCCACCCGGCACCTAGTGGCCCTCGAGGCCTGGCTCCGCGACTTCGCAATGCCGACCTGGTTCCTCCCCGCATCTCCTTCAAGCCGGCTGTCGCACGTCGCGCCCGGAGACTTCGAGGGCATGAGAGCATTGCTGGCCGTGGTGGAGATCCCGGGCGGCTCCCCGGCCATGGACCTCAAGACCGGCCGTCGGCTGGACTCCCGCCGCGGGCTCGCGATCTTCCGCCGGGGCGAGAGGATCTACATGCTGTTCAAGGAGACCGGCGGTCTCCTGTACACGATCCGCGCCGACAGCGCAGCGGCAGCCTCGGACAGCGCCTGGGCGGCTTTTGTCCCCTCGCTGGGCACGTTCTACCGCTCCATGCGCTTCACCGCAGCCGACTGACGCCGGCTTTCGCAAAGCGCGGCCCCATGCTGCGCGAGGTGCGCGGGCCGGGCTCGCTGGCGCCCGAGCCGATCCGCTGGGTCTCGGCGGTCACGGCGGGGCGTGTGGAACGGACCCTGGCCCAGCCCGGGGCGCCGGTGGAGCCGGGTCCCCCCCAACGCGTCCCGCACTCCGCTTCCCGGCACGGCGGCTGAACGGAGGCGTACCCCCATGCCCCCTATTGCAGTTCCCTGACGATCTTCTCGAGCTGATCCTTGAGGCCCGGCAGCTTGTTCCTGACGACATCCCATACGAGGTCGTAGTCCACGCCGAAATAGCCGTGGATCAGGCGATCACGCATGCCCGCGATGGACTGCCACTCTACCCGCGGGTACCGCTTCCTGTAGCCCTCGGGTACTCTCTTGACCGCCTCGCCGATGACCTCGAGGCTTCTCGCGTAAGCGCGACGCAACGTCTCGTCCCGCAGGAACCGATCCCTGTCAACGCCCGAGCTGCTTTCGAGCAGATAGCCGATCTCGACCAGCATGTGTCGGAGGTACTCAAGCGGCTCGAACGACATCCCTGGCCTCGGCGAGGATGTGGGGGCCGATGAACGGGCTCAGCGCTTCGGTGGTGACCACCTCCACCGAGCGCTGCAGCATGCGCTCCAGCAGCCCGGAGAGCTCGAGGAACCTGTCGTAGGTCTTCTGCCCCGGCTCAAACTCCACCAGGATATCCACGTCGCTGGTGGGCCCCGGCTCGTCCCGAGCAAACGATCCGAAGACCGCGAGCCGGCGGACTCCCAGCGCCCGGATCTCGGCTTCCGCGGACGCAATGCGTGCAAAGACCTCCGCTCGCTGGCTCACTGGCCCACCCATCACGAAATCCCCTCCTGCCGATTCCTGGCGTCCCGTGCAATGCAGGCACCATGCGACGCTCGGCTGGCCCGGCATGTTAGCCGCAAGGTCCGTGTTCCGCCATGCCCAATGCGGGATCAGACGCGGGAGAGCTTGCGCACGCAGCCAGGGCGGCGGGCCGAGCGTTGTGCGTTGACCGGCGGGGCCCGACGGCCTTGGCCTACCCGCGGGGGCGTGCACCGAACCCCGGGTCCGAGGGCGGTTACGGCTTCAGCTCCATCGGCAGACCTGCCGATGACCCTGGCGTGAGGGAGAAAAAAAGGCGAGGCCAACTGCGGCCATCAGGATCAATGCACTCATGGCCCAAGCGACGGACCCGAACCTGCCGCTTGGCTCGGGTGGAGGCACCGGGGCAGCACAGGGAGTCGCGACAGCGGGGACACTCGCGGGCTCGGGCTGTCGGAGAGCAGCCGTGCAAGGGGCGATCACGCTCACGGCTCTCCTGCCCCTTGTCGGGTCGCTCGACTCGCGTCCCGCGACGGCGGCGTGGCCCAGCGATCCCGCCCTGAACCTTCCGGTGTGCGCCGCTGTCGGAGCCCAGTGGCGGCCGCACCTGGTGTCCGACGGTGCGGGGGGAGCCATCGTCGTGTGGCAAGACGGCCGTAATGGAACCGACTCCGACGTCTACGCACAGCACGTGCTGGCCTCGGGTGAGACCGACCCTGTCTGGCCCGTGGATGGGCTTGCGATCTGCGAGGCAAGTGGCGACCAGGGCGAGCCCGAGCTGGTCCCCGATGACGCAGGCGGGGCGATCGTCCTGTGGCAGGATCGCCGCGACGGAACCCGTTCCGACATCTACGCGCTGCGCGTGCTGGCTTCCGGTGGCGTGGACCCGTCGTGGCCCGCAGACGGCCTTGCCGTCTGCACCGCCCCCAACGACCAGGTCCTCCCAAACGCCGCCCCGGACGGTGCAGGCGGTGCACTCGTGCTTTGGTGCGACTTCAGGACAGGCACTGCGAGTATCTATGGACAGCATGCGCTCGCCTCGGGTTCGACGGACCCGGCCTGGCCAGCGAGTGGCCTCGCGGTGTGCACCGTGAACGGAACCTACGGCGCGGGCGGCGCCATCGTCACCTGGGACGATGCGCGCACCGGGACGAACTGGGGCATCTACGCTTCGCATGTGCTCGCCTCGGGCACGGCCGACCCGGCCTGGCCTGCCGGAGGGCTTGCCTTGTGCACTACCGACAGCAGCAGGTACCAGCCTCGAATCGCGGCCGACGGTGCGGGGGGCGGGATCGTGGCCTGGTACGACCTTCGCGCCGGCACCGAGTTCGACGTGTACACCCAGCACGTGACCCGCTCGGGCGTGGTGGACCCGGCGTGGCCTCCGCTCGGAGTCGCCACCAGCGTGGCCCCCAGTGATCAATACGAACCCCAGGCGATCGCCGACGGCGTAGGCGGGGCCATCGTCCTGTGGCAGGACTACCGGACAGGATGGGACGAACCGGACATCTATGCCCAGCGCGTGGATCTCTCCGGCACCCTGGGTGGCACAGTGAGCGCACCGCTCAAGGCGCCGACGTCCGGCGCATGGTTCGCGCCCCCACTCCCCAATCCAGCCCGCGAGGGGACACAGCTTCGCTTCCGCCAGCCACGCGCAGGACGCGCGAGGCTGGCGATTCTCGATGCGAGTGGCCGGGAGGTTCGCGTGCTGGCCGATGGAGAGCGCGGGGCCGGCGAACACACAGAGCGCTGGGATCTTGGGGATAGCCGGGGCCGGGCGGTCGCGACCGGCGTCTACTTCGCGCGCCTCGACTGTGCAGACGGGCGCCTGATGCGGGCAGTGGTGGTCATGCGATGATCGGGAACGACCATAGCGTGAAGCCGTGTTTCCTCCACTGCCGCCACTCGGGCTCCGCCCTCCAGCGTCGGCGAGGTTCTAGCCGGGAACGGCCCGGCGCCCGGCCGCCGACGACGGGCACGGCGCCTGTCCGATTCCGGGACCGGCCAGTCCCACGCCCGGTCATCCCCGCGGGCGCCGCATCGCGCCGCGCCCCGTAGAGCGCTAGGCCTCCCAACCACTTCCCGCCCTTCCCTCCGGCTGGCACGGCTCTTCTATATAGGGCCGCGGGGCGCAGCGCCCCGAATGGCTCCGGAGGACCCAGTGGATATCCCTCGCAAGCCCAGGACCAAGCGCCTCCCCTACCTGCTCACCGGCATCGCGCTCATCGTGGTCACGGTCGCCACCGTGGGCCTGGCGCGCCTCAAGCCGGCGGTGCCCTCGGTGGAGCGCGCCACGCTGTGGCTGGACACCGTGAAGCGCGGCCCCATGCTGCGCGAGGTGCGCGGCCCGGGCTCGCTGGTGCCGGAGCAGATCCGCTGGGTCTCGGCGGTCACGGCGGGGCGCGTGGAGCGGATCCTGGTCCAGCCCGGGGCGCCGGTGGAGCCGGGAACGCTCCTCCTGGAGCTCAGCAACCCCGACGTGCAGCTGGAGTCGCTGGACGCCCAGCGCCAGCTCACCCTGGCCCAGGCGGAGACCGCCAGCCTGCGCGCCGCGCTCCAGACCCAGCTGCTCGCCCAGGAGGCGGCGCTGGCCACCGCCCGCAGCGACTACCAGGACGCCAGGCGCGCGGCGGCCGCGGCCGAGCGGCTGAACCGCGAGGGCCTCAACTCCACCAACGAGGTCGAGCGCGCCCGCGACCGGGCCGAGGAGCTGGCCACGCGCTTCGAGGCCGAGCAGAAGCGCCTGGAGATCTCCCGGGAGACCATCCAGACCCAGCTCGACCTGCGCGAGTCGCAGGTCCAGCGCCTGAAGGCCATCTGCGAGTTCCACCGCGGCCAGGTGTCCTCGATGCGCGTCACGGCCGGGGCCAAGGGGGTGCTGCAGGAGCTGCCGCTCCAGGTGGGCCAATGGGTGAACCCGGGGGCGCTGCTCGCCAAGGTGGTGCAGCCGGAGCGGCTCAAGGCCGTGCTGCGCGTCCCGGAGACCCAGGCCAAGGACGTTGCGGTGGGCCAGCGGGCGGTGGTGGACACGCGCAACGGCACGGTCGCGGGGCGCGTGGTGCGCATCGATCCGGCCGTCCAGGAGGGCACCGTGGCCGTGGACGTGGCGCTCGCCGGCCCGCTGCCCCAGGGCGCGCGCCCCGACCTGACCGTGGACGGCACCATCGAGATCGAGCGGCTGGCCGACGTGGTCTACGTGGGGCGTCCCGCCTTCGGCCAGGCGAACGGCGTGGTGGGGATGTTCAAGCTGACGGACGGCGGCCGCTTCGCGGTGCGCACCAACGTGCGCCTGGGCCGCAGCTCGGTGAACACGATCGAGGTCGTGCAGGGGCTGCGGCCGGGCGACCGGGTGATCCTGAGCGAGCTTTCGGAATGGGACAGCGCGGATCGTATCCGCCTGAAGTGAGGAGCGAACGATGGAGAGGCTCTCGGTGACGACCTGGAAGGAGACGGGGATGACGATGGCGACCTCTGCCCTGGAGCGGACGCGCGGCCGCGCGAACGGGGCCCCGCGCAACGGGAACGACGTGCTCATCCGCATGCAGGGCGTGACCAAGGTGTTCTACACCGAGGAGGTCGAGACCCACGCGCTCTCCGGCGTGCATCTGGAAGTGCGCAAGGGCGACTACCTCTCGATCGCGGGGCCTTCGGGCTGCGGCAAGTCCACGCTGCTCTCCATCCTGGGCCTGCTCGACTCCCCCACCGAGGGGACCTACTGGCTCAACGGCAAGTCGGTCGAGGGCCTGGACGTCGGCGACCGCGCGCGCATCCGCAACCGGGAGATCGGTTTCATCTTCCAGAGCTTCAACCTGATCGGCGACCTCACGGTGTTCGAGAACGTGGAGCTGCCGCTCACCTACCGGGGCACCCCGCCCGCGCAGCGGCGCGCCAAGGTGAGCCAGGCGCTCGAGCGCGTGGGCATGGGGCACCGGGCCAAGCACCTGCCCAGCCAGCTCTCGGGCGGGCAGCAGCAGCGCGTGGCGGTGGCGCGCGCGCTGGTGGGCGAGCCGCTCATCCTGCTGGCCGACGAGCCCACCGGCAACCTGGACTCCAAGAACGGCGAGGCGGTGATGGAGCTGCTGCGCGAGCTCCACCGCGGGGGTTCCACCATCTGCATGGTGACGCACGACCCGCGCTTCGCCCAGCACGCCGACCGCACCATCCACCTGTTCGACGGCCGCGTGATCGAGGATCGGGCCGAGGCGCGGTGATGGGCACCTTCCTTCAGGACGCCCGCTACGCGCTGCGCATGCTGCGCAAGGACCCGGGGCTGACCGCGCTCGCCGTGCTCTGCCTGGGCATCGGCATCGGCCTCACATCCTTGCCGAGGCCAGGGATGTCGTTCGAGCCGCTTGAGTACGTCCGACGCGAGATCGGCGTGCGCATGGCGCTCGGCGCCACCCGCGGGCAGGTGGTGGGACTGGTGGTGAGCCAGGGCTTGCGGCTGGTCCTGACGGGCATGGGCTTGGGACTGGCCGCGGCCCTGGGGCTGACCCGGTTCCTGGCCGGACTCCTCTACGGGTTGAGCCCCACCGACCCGGCCACCTACGCCGGGATCGTCGCGGGGCTCGCCGCGGTCGCCGCCCTGGCCGGCTACCTGCCGGCGCGGCGCGCCGCGCGCGTGGATCCGGTGGTGGCGCTGCGCTACGAGTAGGAGGACCGCGGTGGACGTGCTCATCCAGGACGTGCGATACGCGCTGCGCAGCCTGCGGCGCAGCCCCGGCTTCACGGCCACCGTGGTGGCCGTCATGGCGCTCGGCATCGGGGTGAACACCAACATCTTCACGGTGGTGAACGGCATCCTGCTTCGCGCCATGCCGTTCCCCGCCGCCGAGCGGGTCGTGGTCGTCGAGCAGACCAACCGCGCGACCGGCGACAACGACATGGAGGTCTCGTTCCCGGACCTGTTCGACTACCGCGCGCGCGCCCGCTCGTTCGAGCGCTTCGGCGCCTACTACGAGAGCAACGCCTACCTGACGCTGAACCGCGAGCCCGAGCGCTTCCAGAGCGCCGTGGTCTCGGCGGACCTGTTCCCGGCGCTGGGCGTGAAGCCGATGCTGGGGCGCGGGTTCACTCCGGAAGAGGAGGAGCTCGGCAGGAACTGGTCGAGCGTGGTGGTCAGCCACCGCATCTGGCGCGACCGCTTCGCCTCGGACCCGCGCGTGCTCGGCCGCACGCTGCGCATGAACGGCCGCACGCGCACGATCGTGGGGGTCATGCCCCCCGGCTTCCGCTTCCCCGAGACGGCCGACTTCTGGATCCCGCTTCCCTACGACCCCGCCGAGGACCACCGCGACGCGCGCTTCCTGGAGGTGGTCGCGCGCCTCAAGCCCGGCGCGCCGCTGGAATCCGCGCGGGCCGAGCTGCAGACGCTGGCCCAGGCCCTGGAGCGCGAGTACCCCGCCACCAACACCGGCATCGGCGTGGCGGTGGTGCAGATCCAGGAGCGATGGGCGCGCGAGATCCGGCCCATGATGATCCTGCTCATGGCCGCGGTCGGCTTCGTGCTGCTCATCGCGTGCGCCAACGTGGCGAACCTGATGCTGGCCCGCGCCACGGTGCGGCATCGCGAGCTGAGCCTGCGCCTGGCGCTGAGCGCGAGCCGCGGCCGCATCGCCCGCCAGCTGCTCACCGAGAGCGTGTTGCTGGCCCTGGCGGGCGGCGCCCTGGGGCTGCTGGTGGCGCAGTGGGGGATGGACCTGGTGCTGGCCACCATCCCGATCGAGCTGCCCTACTTCCTGCACTTCGAGCAGGACGGCCGGGTGCTGGCCTTCACCGGGCTGGTCGCGGTGGGGACCGGCATCCTGTTCGGCGCGGCGCCGGCCCTGCACCCCTTCGGCGCCTCGCTGGCCGAGTCGCTCAAGGAAGGGGGCGCCCACGCCAGCGCGGGAGCGGCCCGCGGCCGGCTGCGCAGCGCGCTGGTGGTGGCCGAGGTCGCGCTGGCGCTGGTGCTGCTCGCGGGGACCGGACTCATGGTGCGCAGCTTCCTGCGCATGCAGGACCCGCGCATGGGGCTGGAGCCCCGGGGCGTGCTCACCGGCGGGATCACCCTGCCCTTCGCGGTCTACCCCCAGGACGAGCAGAAGCGGGTCTTCTTCCGGGAGCTCGTTCACGAGGTCGAGGCGCTCCCCGGGGTGCGGTCGGCCGGCGCGGTGACGGTGCTGCCCGCCGGCAACAACAGCTGGACCCGCTCGCTGACCGTGGAGGGCGGCGCCGCGACGGACCCCAACACCTGGCCTTCGTTCTACTACGCGGCCGCCACCCCGGGCTACTTCCGCACGGTGGGCATCCCGCTGCGCCGCGGCCGCGAGTTCCGCGACGCCGACGGCGGGGGCGCCGAGCGGGTGGCGATCGTCAGCGAGAGCGCGGCCCGGCGGCTGTGGCCGGACCGGGACCCGATCGGCCGGCGCCTGCGCTTCCGGGAGGCGCGCGACTCGGTGGTGTGGCGCACGGTGGTGGGCGTGGTGGGCGACGTCCGCCAGCTGGTGCGCGACCACCGCCGTCCGCTCGCCGCGGTCTACGTCCCTCACGCCCAGGACCCGCACCAGACCATGAGCGTGGTGGTGCGCAGCGACCGGGACCCCGCGGCGCTCGCGGCCGCCGTGAGGCGGCGCTTGCAGGCGCGCGACCCGGACCTGCCGTTGTACGAGACGCGCACGCTTCCCGCGGCCATCCAGCGCGCGCTCTGGGAACCGCGGCTCTACACCGTGCTGATGGGGGTGTTCGCCCTGCTGGCCGTGGCCATCGCGGCGGTCGGCATCCATGGGGTCATGGCCTACAGCGTGGCGCAGCGCACCCAGGAGATCGGCATCCGCATGGCGCTGGGCGCGGCGCAGGGAGCGGTGCTGCGCATGGTGATCGGCCAGGCCATGCGGCTCACCGTGCTCGGGCTGGGCATCGGCCTGGCCGCGGCCTTCGCCACCACGCGATTGATGGCGAACCTGCTGTTCGGCGTCAGCCCCAGCGACCCGCCCACCTACCTGGGCGTGACCTTGATCCTGGCGGGCAGCGCGCTGCTGGCGAGCTGGCTGCCCGCCCTGCGCGCCACGCGGGTGGACCCCATGGTCGCCCTGCGCTGCGAGTGAAGCCATGGCCCAGCCCCTGA
Organism: Candidatus Eiseniibacteriota bacterium; assembly: GCA_037447075.1. Taxonomy (GTDB): domain Bacteria; phylum Eisenbacteria; class RBG-16-71-46; order RBG-16-71-46; family RBG-16-71-46; genus JBBIHL01. The sequence goes on from JBBIHL010000008.1 coordinate 8,371, forward strand.
AAGCGGCCTGCGGGGCGCTCCTGCTGGGGGCGGCGCTGGGGACGTTTGCGCCCCTGCGCGCGGCCGAGCCCGCGGACGCGGTGCGAGAGGGCGTCCAGCGCTTCGAGCAGGGGTGCGACGACGAGGCCCGGGCCCTGCTGCTGCCGGCCGCATCCGCCAAGCCCCCGGACGCGGTCGCGGCCTTCTATCTGGGACGCATCGCCATGCGGCAGGACGACGCCGGCGAGGCGGCCAAGTGGTTCGAGAGGGCGGTGAAGCAGGACGAGCGCAGCTCGGCCTGCCACGACTGGCTGGGGCGGGCTTACGGCCGCCAGGCGCAGCGGGCCAGCGTGCTGCGGCAGCCCTTCCTGGCCCGCAAGGTCAAGGCCCACTTCGACCGCGCGGTGGAGCTGGACCCGGACAACCTGGACGCGCGCGAGGACCTGCTCGCCTTCTACACCCAGGCCCCCGCGGTGATGGGCGGCAGCATGGAGAAGGCCCGCGAGCAGGCCGCGGAGATCGCCCGGCGCGACCCCTACCGCGGCGCGCTGGCGCGCGCCCGCTCGGCCGAAGCCGCCAAGGACCCGAGCGCCGCGGAGCGCGAGTACCGCGCCGCCATCGCCGCCTTCCCCGACAGCGCCGGCCCCCCGCTGGCGCTCGGCCTCTTCCTCGCCCGCGTCGAACGCTACGACCAGGCGTTCGCCGCCTTCGACGAGATCCTCGCGCGCAAGCCCGGCGACCTCAACGCCCTCTACCAGATCGGGCGCACCGGAGCCCTCTCGGGCCAGCGGCTCGACCGCGCCGAGCAGGCGCTGAAGCAGTTCCTGGCGGCGCCCCGGCAGGAGGACACGCCGCGGCCCGCCGCCGCCCACTGGCGGCTGGGGATGGTCTACGAGAAGCAGGGCCGCCGGGACCTGGCCCGGCAGGAATACCAGGCGGCGGCGAGCCTGCAGCCGAGCCTCGAAGACGCCCGCAAGGCGCTGGCGAGGCTCAAGTGACCGGGGCCGCGGCTCCGGGGAGGCCGTGATGGACGCGCTCATCCAGGACCTGCGCCTGGGCCTGCGCGCCCTGCGGCGCAGCCCCGGGTTCACCCTGGTCGCTTGCGCCATGCTGGCGCTCGGCATCGGGGCCAACGCCGCCATGTTCAGCGGCGTGAACGCCCTGCTGCTGCGGCCCGTGCACTTCGCAGGCCTGGAGCGCCTGGTCATGCTGTGGGAGCGCTCGCCCCGGCTGGGCATCGAGCGCGGGGGCGTGTCGCCCGCGGACTTCGAGGACTGGCGGAGCCAGTGCCGCTCCTACGAGGGCCTGGCCGCCCTCCAGGGGTGGGACGCGAACCTCACGGGCGGGGACGAGCCCGAGCGGGTGAGCGGCTGCCGCGTCTCCCCGGAGCTCTTCGGCCTGCTCCGCGTGCGGCCCGCCCTGGGACGCGGCCTCCGCCCCGACGAGGCCCGGAGCGGGCGGGACCAGGTGGCGGTGCTGAGCCACGGCCTGTGGCGCCGCCGCTTCGGTGCGGACCCACGGGTCATCGGCCGGACCCTGGTGCTCGACGGCTACCCCCACCTGGTGGTGGGCGTGATGCCCGCCGATTTCGAGTTCCCCATGGCCGCGCAGTTCTGGACGCCGCTCGCCTTCGTCCCCGAGCAGCTGGGCCCGCGCGACCTGCGCATCCTCACGGTGGTCGGGCGGCTGCGCGCCGGCGCGACGCTCGCCGCCGCCCGGGCCGAGCTCTCGACCCTCGCCCGGCGGCTCGAGCGCGAATACCCCGAGACCCACACCGGCTGGACCGCGCACGTCACCACGCTGACGCAGGGCGTGGTGGACGAGTTCTCGCCCCGGTTCATGTGGGTCGCCACCGGGGCGGTGGGGTTCGTGCTGCTGCTGGTGTGCGCCAACCTGGCCGGCCTGCTGCTGGCGCGCGCCGTGTCGCGGCGCAAGGAGATCGCGATCCGCACCGCGCTGGGCGCGAGTCGCGCGCGTCTGGTGCGCCAGCTCCTCACCGAGAGCCTGTTGCTGGCGGTGGGCGGGGCGTCCCTGGGGATGCTGGTCGCCGCGTGGGGGGTGGACTTCATGAAGGCCAGCATCCCGGCCGAGGTTACCCGGCTGCTGCCGGGGTGGAGGCACTTCGGCCTGGACGGCGCCGTGCTCGCCTTCACGGCCCTGGCGGCCGTGGCGAGCGCCCTGCTCTTCGGGCTGGCGCCTGCGCTGCATGCCTCGCAGCCCGACCTGCAGGAGGCGCTCAAGGAAGGAGGCCGCACCTCGCGGGCCCCGGGAACGGCGCGCAGCCGGGGCGCCCTGGTCGTCATCCAGGTGGCGCTGACGCTGGTGCTGCTGGTGGGCTCCGGGCTGCTCGTGAGCGGCTACCAGCGTCTCGCCCGCCAGAGCCAGGGGTTCGACCCTCGCCACGTCCTGACCCTGCGCCTGACGCTGCCCGACACGCGCTACGCGACCGGCGCCGACCTGCGCCTCTACGCGCGCCGGGCGCTGGAGCGGGCTGCGGCCCTGCCGGGAGTGGAATCGGCGGCCCTGGGCAACCGCCTGCCGCTCTCCGGCGGCGGGGGAACGGAGCGGGTGACCGTCGAGGGACGTCCGGCGGCGCGGCGCGGGGAGCAGCCCCGGGTGGATCGGCCCGTGGTGGACCCCGGCTACTTCGAGACGTTCCGCATCCCGATCCTGCAGGGGCGCGCCTTCGACGGACGGGACCGCGAGGACGCCCCGCCGGTCGCGGTGGTGAGCGAGACCATGGCGCGCCGCTCCTGGCCCGGCCAGAGCCCCCTGGGGCGGCGGCTGCGCCTGGGCCCCGCCGGGGAGGAGGGCCCGTGGGTGACCGTGGTCGGCGTGGCGGCCGACGTCAAGCGCTCCTGGATCGATCGCGAGTTCCGCCCCACCGTCTACCTGCCGCTCGCCCAGGCGCCGCGCCGCTCGCTGCGCCTGGCGGTGCGGACCTCGGGCGACCCGCTCGCCCTGCTGCCCGCGCTGCGCGAGCAGCTGCTGGCCGTGGACCGCGACCTGCCGCCCTACGCGGCGGCGACCATGGAGCAGGAGCTGCGCGACCAGGCTTCGGGCGTGCGGCTCACGGCCGTGCTGCTGGGCTTCTTCGGCTTCCTGGCGGTGCTGCTGGCCGCCGTGGGGCTCTACGGCGTCGTGGCCCATGCGACCTCGCAGCGCACCCACGAGTTCGGCGTGCGCATGGCGCTGGGGGCCCGTCCCGGCGACGTGCGGCGGATGGTGCTGGCCCACGCCGGCAGGCTGGCGCTGGCGGGGCTCGCCATCGGGCTGCCCGCGGCCCTGGTCCTGGCCCACCTGCTCGCGCGCCTGCTCTTCGGCGTGGTCGTGGTGGACTGGACGGCGTTCGCCGCCGCGCCCCTGCTGATGGCCGTCATGCTGGCGGCCAGCGACCTGCCGGCCCGCCAGGCCACGCGCGTGGATCCCATGCTGTCGCTGCGCGCCGAGTGAAGGCGATGTCCGGCCGAGACCCCGCGAAAGGAGACCGCTCCGTGAACCTCAGCCTCGAATCGGAAGTCCGCGCCCCGGGGGGCAACCCGGCCGGCGCCACCGAGCCGCTGGTCCGACTGCGCGACGTGGAGAAGAGCTTCCACCAGGGCCAGGGCCGCTACTACGCGCTGCGCCGCGTGACGCTGGACGTGTCGCAGGGCGAGTTCCTCACCATCATGGGGCCCTCGGGCGCGGGCAAGTCCACCTTGCTGCACCTGATCGGCATGCACGACGGCGACTGGAGCGGCGAGTACCACTTCATGGAGGAGCCCGTGCACCGGCTCGACGTCAAGGGTCGCGCCCGCCTGCGCAACGCGAACATCGGGTTCGTGTTCCAGAGCTACCACCTGCTCGACGACCTCACCGTCTACGAGAACCTCGAGATCCCCCTCTCCTACCGCAACGTGAAGAGGCCGCAGCGCGCGAGCATGGTGTGCGACGCGCTGGACCGCTTCCAGATCGTGGCCAAGAAGGACCTCTACCCGCGCCAGCTCTCCGGCGGCCAGCAGCAGCTGGTGGCCGTGGCGCGCGCGGTGGTGGCCAACCCCAGGCTCGTCCTGGCCGACGAGCCCACCGGCAACCTGCACTCCGAGCAGGCCCTCGAGATCATGGAGCTGTTCAAGGAGCTGAACGCCGGAGGCACGACCATCATCCAGGTGACGCATTCCCAGACCAACGCGTCCTACGGGCGGCGCGTGGTGCGCCTCAAGGACGGCTGGCTCGAGGGCGGGACCCCGGAAGCCTGAGAGGAGGGCGCGATGAACGGACTGGCACAGGACCTCCGCTACGCCCTGCGCATGCTGGCCAGGAACCCGGTCCACACGCTGGCCGCGGTGGCGCTGCGCTGCGAGTGAGGCAGGCGCATGGCGGTCGCCCCTCGCACCCGCTGGACGGCCGGAGACGGCGTGCTGCCGGCCCTGGCCGCCGCGTTCGTCGCGCTCGAGCTGGCCACGGTCACGCGCTACGGCTACTTCCGCGACGAGCTCTACTACCTGGCCTCGACGCGCCACCTGGACTGGGGCTACGTCGAGCATCCGCCGCTCTCGATCGCCGTGCTGGCGGCATGGACGGCCGCGTTCGGCGACTCGCTGCCGGCGCTGCGCCTGCTGCCGGCGCTGGCCGGGGCGGCCCTGGTGATCCTCACCGGCCTGCTGGCGCGGCGGCTGGGCGGGGGCCTGTGGGCGCAGGGGATGGCCGGCCTGGCGGTCCTGGCGGCCCCGGAGTACCTGGGTGGCAATCACATCTACAGCATGAACGCCTTCGACCGGCTCCTCTGGGCGCTGGCCGCCTACCTCTGGGTGGGCGCCCTGGAGGGAGGGGGCGTTCGGCGCTGGGCGTGGCTCGGCGTGGTCCTGGGGCTGGGGCTGCTCAACAAGCTCAGCATGCTGTGGCTGGGCGCCGGGCTGCTCGTGGGTCTGCTCGCGGTGCCGCAGCGACGACGGCTGCTCACCCGGGGGCCCTGGCTGGCCGCGGGAGTCGCGGCGCTGCTCTTCCTCCCTCACCTGCTCTGGCAGGTGCAGCACGGCTGGCCGGTGCGGGAGTTCGTGCACAACGCCACCACCTACAAGAACGTCGCGGTGCGTCCGGGCGACTTCCTCCTGCAGCAGATCCTGTTCATGAACCCGGCGAGCTTCCCCATCTGGCTGGCGGGGCTCGCCTACTGTCTTCTCACCCGCGCGGGCGCCCGCTGGCGCTCCCTGGCCGTCGCCTACCTCACCGCGCTCGCCATCCTGCTGGTGCAGGGGACGGCCAAGGCCGGCTACCTCGCCCCCGCCTACCCCATGCTGCTCGCGCCGGGAGCGGTGGCCCTGGAATCCTGGCTCGCGCCCCGTCGCCTCCGGCGGCTGAGGCCGGTCCTGGCCGGGGCGGTGCTGGCCCTGGGGGCGCTCCTCGCCCCGTTCGCGCTCCCGCTGCTTTCGCCCGAGGGACTGGCCCGCTACGGGCGCGCGACCGGGCTCCGCCTGCCGCAGCAGGAGCGGCTCGATCAGGCGGAGCTGCCGCAGCACTACGCCGACATGTTCGGCTGGCCGGAGATGGTCGAGACCGTGGAGCGGGTCTACCGGTCGCTGCCCCCGCGGGAGCAATCCCGGTGCGTGGTCTTCGGTCAGAACTACGGCGAGGCGGGAGCGATCGACGTGCTCGGGCGCCGGCGGGGCCTCCCCCGGGCGGTGAGCGGGCACAACAGCTACTGGCTGTGGGGGCCGGGCGACTGGACCGGCGAGGTGATGATCGTGCTGGGGAGCAACGCCGAGGACAACGGCGCCTTCTTCGAGAGCGTCGAGCAGGTGGCGACCGTGCGCTGCCGCTACTGCATGCCCTACGAGCGCGACCTGCCGGTGTTCGTGTGCCGCAGGTTCAGGCGACCGGTGGCGGAAGCATGGCCCCGGGTCAAGATGTACATCTGATCCTCCCCCGGACCGCCCCGAGGCGGGCGGGCTCGACAAGGGCCGGGGCGTGGGGCAGATTTCCCGGGGCCCGCGCCGGAGCCCGCGCCCGGCCGAATACGCCATGAAGCCCTCCTCCCCGCCTCCCCCGCGCATCCTGGTGGCCGACGACCAGGCCGACGTCCTGCAGGCGCTGCGCCTCCTGCTGCAGGCCGAGGGCTACCAGCTCGAGACCGCCGTCTCTCCCGCCGGCGTGATGGCCGCGCTCGATTCGCGGGACTTCGACGCCCTGCTGCTCGACCTCAACTACGCGCGCGACACCACCTCCGGGCGCGAGGGCCTCGACCTGCTCGAGCGCATCCGGGCCACGGACGACAGCCTGCCGGTGGTGGTGATGACCGCCTACGGCAGCGTGGAGGGCGCGGTGGAGGCCATGCGCCGCGGCGCCCGCGACTACGTGGAGAAACCCTGGGACAACGCCCGGCTGCTCGCCACGCTGCGCACCCAGGTGGAGCTGGGCCGCGCCCTGCGGCAGGGGCGGCGCCTGGAGGACGAGAACCGGCTGCTGCGCAAGGAAGGCGCCCCCGAGCTGATCGCGCGCTCCGCGGCCATGCAGCCGGCGCTGGCGCTGATGGAGAAGGTGGCCCCCTCCGACGCCAACGTGCTGGTCACCGGCGAGCACGGCACCGGCAAGGAGCTGGTGGCGCGGTGGCTGCATGCCGCCTCGGCGCGCGCCGCGCGCCCCCTGGTCGTGGTGGACGTGGGCGGGCTCTCGGAGGGCGTGTTCGAGAGCGAGCTGTTCGGCCACGTGCGCGGCGCCTACACCGGGGCCAAGGCCGACCGGGTGGGCCGCTTCGAGCTGGCCGACGGCGGCACGCTGTTCCTGGACGAGATCGCCAACGTGCCGCCGAACCTGCAGGCCAAGCTGCTGCGCGTGCTCCAGACCGGCGAGCTGGAGCGCGTGGGCTCGTCCCGCACCCGCCGCGTGGACGTGCGGGTGGTCTCGGCCACCAACGCCTCGCTGCGCGACGAGGTGGCGGCCGGCCGCTTCCGCGAGGACCTGCTCTTCCGCGTCAACACGGTGGAGATCCACCTGCCGCCCCTGCGCGAGCGGCGCGAGGACATCCCGCTCCTGGCCGAGCACTTCCTGCGCGCGCACGCCCGGCGCTACACCCGGCGGGTCTCGGGCTACGAGCCCGCGGCGGTGCAGGCGCTGCTCGAGCATCCCTGGCCCGGGAACGTGCGCGAGCTGGACCACGCCGTGGAGCGCGCGGTGCTGCTCGCGCCGGGGGAGCGCGTGCGGGCCGCCGACCTCGGGCTGCGGGCCGGTCCCGACGGCGCGCCCCGGCTGGAGGAGCTGACGCTCGAGCAGGTGGAGCGGGTCCTGATCCAGAAGGCCCTGCGCCGCCACGACGGCAACGTGAGCGAGGCGGCCCGGGCCCTGGGCCTGTCGCGCAGCGCGCTCTACCGCCGGCTGCAGCATCATGGCCTCTGAGCCGCGCCGCGGCCGCCTCACGCACGATCGTCGCGTGCTGCTCCTGGCGCTGCTGGCCGGCCTGCCGGGGGCGGCGGTGGCGCTGCTGCTGCTGTGGCTGGGAGACCATTCGGCCAAGGTCCAGTGGACGCTCACCGTGCTGGTGGTGGGGGGCTGGCTGGGCTTCGCCGCCTCGGCCCAGCAGCGCGTGATCGCCCCGCTGCAGACGCTCTCCAACATGCTGGCCGCGCTGCGCGAGGGGGACTACTCGATCCGCGCGCGGGGCGCGGGCCAGGACGACGCGCTGGGGCTGGCGCTACTCGAGGTCAACACGCTGGCCGACACCCTGCGCCGCCAGCGCCTGGGCGCGCTCGAGGCCACGGCGCTGCTCGCCCGGGTGATGGAGGAGACGGACGTGGCGGTCTTCGCCTTCGACGGCGCCGACAGGCTGCGCCTCGTCAACCGGGCGGGCGAGCGCCTGCTGGGCCGCCGCGCCGAGCGGCTGCTGGGCCACGGCGCGCAGGAGCTGGGGCTGCACGAGTGCCTGGGCGGCGCGTCTCCCCGGGTCCTGCCGCTCGCGCTCCCGGGCGGCGGCGGGCGCTGGGAGCTGCGCCGCAGCACCTTCCGCCAGGGCGGCCTTCCCCACCGGCTGCTCGTGCTCTCCGACCTGAGCCGCGCTTTGCGCGAGGAGGAGCGGCAGGCCTGGCAGCGGCTGGTGCGGGTCTTGAGCCACGAGATCAACAACTCCCTGGCGCCGATCAAGTCCATCGCCGGCAGCCTCCAGGGCGCGATGTCGCGCGCCCCGCGCCCGGCCGGATGGGAGGGCGACCTCAAGCAGGGGCTGGCCGTGATCGCGGGACGCTCGGAGTCCTTGAGCCGCTTCATGGGGGCCTACGCCCGTCTGGCCCGGCTCCCCAGACCGCGCGCCGCCCCGCTCGACGTGGAGGCCTGGGTGCGGCGCGTGGCCGGGCTGGAGACCCGGATGGCGGTGGCCGTGGCGGGCGGGCCGCCGGCCGTCGTGCGGGCCGACGGGGACCAGCTGGAACAGCTCCTCATCAACCTCACCCGCAACGCCGTGGACGCGGCGCTGGAGACCGGCGGCGCGGTGCGCTTGGGATGGCGCCTGGACGGCGACCACGCCGAGGTCTGGGTGGAGGACGAGGGCCCGGGCCTCTCGGACACCAGCAACCTGTTCGTCCCCTTCTTCACCACCAAGCCCCAGGGCACCGGCATCGGGCTGGCCTTGAGCCGCCAGATCGCCGAGGCCCACGGGGGCAGCCTGACCCTCGAGAACCGCAAGGAGGGGCGCGGCTGCGTGGCGCGGCTGCGGCTGCCGGTCGCCGGGGCGGCGGAGGGGCCGGAGGGCTGAATGGGTCGCGAACCCCGGACCGCGCGCGGGGAAGAACCCAGACGAGACGCCCGGCCGTATCCGGTCTGCAACCTTCGCACCCCGCCCGGTGTCCAACCGGGCAGATGGGAACCTCGAGCCCCGAGGTGAGGACCCTGCAACGAGACCTGCAGTCGGTGCCACCCCCCGCGGGCGCCGTGGACGCGCTGCTGGCCGCCAGCGGCGACGCCGGGGCGTTCGAGCGGCTCTACCGCGGCCATGTGGGCCGGGTCTACAGCCTGGCCTGCCGCATGATGGGCGCGCAGGAGGCCGGGGAGATCACCCAGGACGTGTTCGTGCGCGCGTGGCAGAAGCTCGGAACCTACCGGGGCGAGGCGGCCTTCGGCACCTGGCTCCACCGCCTGGCGGTGAACCTGATCCTGGGGCGCCGGACCCGTCTGCGGGTGGAGCGCGGCCGCCTGGACGGCAGCGAGGACGCGCTGGAAGCCGTCCCCGGCAAGGGGGCGGCCACCGACGCCGGGATGGACTTCGAGCAGGCCATCCGGCGCCTGCCGGAGGGAGCCCGGCAGATCTTCGTCCTGCACGACGTGGAAGGTTACAAGCACGAGGAGATCTCGACGCTGCTGGGGATCTCCTCGGGAACGTCGAAGGCCCAGCTGCACCGGGCGCGGATGATGCTGCGCCGGCACCTGGTCCGCTGAGGGAGAGACCGGATGGGCGACCGCTGGACGGACCAGCTCTCGGACTACCTGGACGGTGAGCTCGACGCCGCGCACGGCGAAGCGCTCGAAGCCCACCTGCGCCAGTGCGCGGAGTGCTCCGCCGCGCTGGAGGAGCTGCGGCGGGTGGTGGGCCGCGCGCAGGCGCTGGAGCCGCGCGAGCCGGACCAGGACCTGTGGGCGGGGATCGCCGCGCGCATCCGGAACCTGCCCCAGGAGACGATGCCTTCCGCCGTCCCGGCGGA
>JBBIHL010000009.1:0-2751 GCA_037447075.1 Candidatus Eiseniibacteriota bacterium
CTGGGCGGGGGCGTGGGGGGGATCGAGGCCGAGGCGGTGATGCTGGGGCAGCCCTACTACATGGTGACGCCCCAGGTGGTCGGGGTGAAGCTCGGCGGCCGCTTGCGGGAAGGCGTGACGGCCACTGACCTGGTGCTGACCGTCACCCAGCTGCTGCGCAAGACCGGCGTGGTGGACAAGTTCGTGGAGTTCTTCGGCGCGGGGCTGTCAAGCATGACCCTGCCCGATCGCGCCACCATCGCCAACATGGCGCCGGAATTCGGCGCCACCTGCGCCTTCTTCCCGGTGGACGAGGAGACCCTGCGCTACCTGCGCGGCACCGGGCGGGCGGACGCCGCGGCGCTCACCGAAGCCTACTGCAAGGAGCAGGGGCTGTTCCGCACCGACGCGACGCCCGATCCGGTGTTCAGCCAGACCCTCGCGCTGGACCTGGGCACGGTGGAGGCGAGCCTGGCCGGTCCCAAGCGCCCGCAGGACCGCGTCGCACTCGAGGCGGTCCAATCCTCGTTCCGCCGCTCCCTGACCGCTCCGGTCGCCGAGGGGGGCTTCGGGGTCCCACCGGGCGAGCTGGGGCGCGCCGGCCTCGTCCAGGCCGACGGCGCCGCGGAGGAGATGCGGCACGGGTCGGTGGCGATCGCCGCGATCACCTCTTGCACCAACACCAGCAACCCGAGCGTGATGGTGGCCGCCGGGCTGCTGGCCCGCAAGGCGGTGGAGCGCGGGCTCCAGGTGAAGCCCACGGTCAAGACCAGCATGGCGCCCGGCTCCAAGGTGGTGACCGAGTACCTCGAGCGGGCGGGCCTGCTCGAGGCCCTCGAGGCGCTGGGCTTCTCCGTGGTGGGCTACGGCTGCACCACCTGCATCGGGAACTCGGGGCCGCTCGCCCCCGAGGTGGCGCGGACCATCGAGGAGAACCGCCTGGTGGCGGCGGCCGTGCTCTCGGGCAACCGCAACTTCGAGGGCCGCGTCCACCCGCACACCCGCGCCAACTACCTGGCCTCCCCGCCACTGGTGCTGGCCTACGCCCTGGCGGGAACCGTGGACGTGGACCTGGCGCGCGAGCCGCTGGGGAAGGACCGGGACGGGCGGCCGGTGTTCCTTCGCGACCTGTGGCCGTCCCAGCAGGAGATCGCCGAGGTGATCGAGCGCTGTGTGGAGCCCGGCATGTTCCGCAAGACCTACGCGAGCGTCTTCCAGGGGGACGAGCGCTGGCTCGGGATCGCGGTGCCCCAGGGGGAGCTCTACCGCTGGAACCCGGAGTCCACCTACATCCAGGAGCCTCCCTTCTTCCACGACCTCAAGCCCGAGCCGGCGCCGCTGCGGCCGATCCGGGGCGCCCGCGTGCTGGTCATGGTGGGCGACTCCGTCACCACGGACCACATCTCGCCGGCCGGCGACATCCCGGCCGACTCTCCGGCGGGCCGCTACCTGGCCGAGCGGGGCGTGACGCGCGCGGAGTTCAACTCCTACGGGTCGCGGCGCGGCAACCACGAGGTGATGATGCGCGGGACCTTCGCCAACATCCGGCTCAAGAACCTGCTGGTGCCGGGGACGGAGGGCAACGTGACCGTGCATCATCCCAGCGGCGCGCGCGCGAGCATCTACGACACGGCGATGCGCTATCGGGCCGAAGGGACGCCGCTGCTGGTGCTGGCGGGAAAGGAGTACGGGGCGGGATCGTCGCGCGACTGGGCGGCCAAGGGCCCCATGCTGCTGGGGGTGCGGGCCGTCCTGGCCGAGTCGTTCGAGCGTATCCACCGCTCCAACCTCGTCGGGATGGGCGTGCTGCCCCTGGTCTACGAGGCCGGGCAGAGCGCGCGCTCCCTGGGCCTGGACGGTTCCGAGGCCTACGACGTGGATGGCGTGGACGAGCGCCTCGAGCCGCGCCAGAAGCTGCGCGTCGCCGCCCGCCACGGCGACGGAAGCCGCGTGGAGTTCCAGGCCGTCGCCCGGCTCGATACTCCCGTCGAGGTGGACTACTACCGCAACGGCGGCATCCTGCAGGCCGTGCTGCGGAAGCTGGCCGCGGGGTAGCGGAGCCGGCCGAACCCCGCGGCCGTGGCCCGGCTTGTTTGACGGGACTTGACAGCGCCGCCGACTCGACCTGCAACGCCCGCCGGCCCCTCTGCATCGAAGGCCACAAGCTGACCGGTCGGGCCGCGATGTCCCACCCCCATCCCCGGAGGTCTGCGTGCGTAGCGCAGTTCGGTTCCCTGGCATGGTCGTCATGGGCGTGGCGCTGGCGTTGTCGTCCGGCCCGGCACAGGCCGCGCCCGTCACCTACAAGATCGACCCGGCCCACACCGAGGTGGGCTTCAACATCCGGCACATCTTCACCAAGGTCCACGGCCGCTTCACGCGCTTCAGCGGGACCATCGTCCACGACCCGCAGGACCTGCCCGCCTCGCGCGTGGAGGTCGAGATCGAGGCGGCGAGCATCTCCACCGACAACGAGCGGCGCGACGCGGACCTGCGCAGCCCGAACTTCTTCGCGACCGACAGCTTCCCCAAGCTCACCTACACGAGCCGCTCGGTGGCTGCCGGGCCCGACGGCGCCATCCTGGTGACCGGCGACCTGGCCATGCACGGGGTCACGCGGCCGGTCACGCTCACGGCCAGCTTCCTGGGCGCCGGTCCGGCGATGGGCGGCATGACCAAGGCCGGCTTCGAAGCCCGGTCGCGGATCAACCGCAAGGACTGGGGCATCGTCTGGAACCGCACGCTGGACAGCGGCGGGCTCATGCTGGGCGA
>JBBIHL010000009.1:2771-17681 GCA_037447075.1 Candidatus Eiseniibacteriota bacterium
ACATCGTGATCAACGTCGAGGCCAACGTGCCGCCGCCGGCCGGGGCCGAGGGGGCGCCCCGGAAGAACTAGGCGGCCGCCGTCATTCGGGCGCGTGCGTCGCCCGCGGGAGGCGCACGCGCCGCAGCATCCAGGCGCCTCCCACGAACATGGGGATGAGCGAGAGCACCGCCAGGCGGCTGCTCCCCAGCGCCTGACCCACCAGCCCGAAGAGCAGCGGTCCCACCACGCCGGCGAACTTCTCGCTCACCGAGTAGAAGCCGAACAGCTCGGCCTCGCGGCCCTTCGGCACCAGCGAGGCGAAGAGCGAGCGGCTCAACGCCTGGGTGCCGCCCTGCACCAGGGCCACCAGGGCGGCCATCGCCCAGAAGTGCCAGGGCTTCGAGACCCAGTAGGCGAGCACCGAGATCAGCACGTAGCCCGAGAGCCCCGCGACCAGCGCGGGCCGCGCCCCGATCGCGCGGGCCAGGCGCGCGAATCCCATGCTCGCCGGGGCGGCCAGCACTTGCACCATGAGCAGCGCCCCCATCAGGTGGGCGCGGCCGATGCCCACCTCGATGCCGTAGACGGTCGCCATCTTGATGATGGTGCCGATCCCGTCGCTGTAGAGCCAGAAGGCGATCAGGAAGCGGAACAGATCGGGCCGGCCGCGCGCTTCCCGGAAGGTGTCCTGGAGCCGCCCGGCCACGGCCCGTGGCAGGTCGCGCCACGCACCCGTCCCCGGCGCGGGCGCAGCCTCCGGCACGTGGCGGAAGAAGGGGAGCGAGAACGCGGCCCACCACAACCCCACGCTCGCCAGTGAGAGGCGTACCGCCGCGTCCGCATTCGGGAGCCCGAAGCGGCCGGGGGCGACGATCCAGGCGAGGTTCACCGCCAGCAGCAGGCCGCCGCCGGCGTAACCCATCGCGAACCCGCGCGCCGACACGCGATGGGCCTCCCGGGGCGGCGCCACGGCGGGCAGGAAGCTGTCGTAGAGCACGTTGGCCAGGGCGAAGGCGATGAACGCGCCGGTGAAGAGCGCGAGCAGCAGCCGCCAGCGGGCGGCGCCCAGCAAGGCGATGAGCAGCGTGGCGGCGCAGCCCGCCAGCACGGCCGCGAGCATGGCCGGCTTGCGCCGGCGCACGTGGTCGGTGGCCGCGCCCAGCAGGGGGCCGCCCAGCGCCGACAGCGCCAGGCCGACGCCGCTGGCGTAGCCCCAGTAGGCGGTGGCCAGGTGCGCGGGCAGCTCGCGGGCGGCGCTCTGGGCGAAGTAGATGGGCAGGATCGCGCTCTGTGCGCTGGTCGCGAAGGCGGAGTTGGCCCAGTCGTAGAGGCACCAGGCTCGTACGGAGCGGCGGCGCGTGTCGGTGCGCGCGGGATCGTCCAGCATCCCCTCCTTCGGGTTCGGGCGAATGGCGGGGCAGGGTAGACGGGGGCCTGGGGCGTGTCCATCCGGCGCCGGCCGACGAGCGGTGAGCGATCAGCGACGGGCCGAGGCGAGCGGGAGGTTCCGCGGCACCGGACGCCGCGGGATGCCCCACAGGACGCCGAGCAGCTGGTCTACGACCTGGATCACCTGCGAGCGCCGCCACGACCACAGGTCGAAGCCCGGGAAGACGATGTCTCCGTGAGGGTGGCGCCGTGGTAGAGGAAGCCGCACGGGGCGCCCGTCGGGTTGACGGCCGCCCCGCCGGCCGCGAACAGGGTGTCGAGCGCCGAGACCTCGCGGAGCCCGGGGCCGGGGTCCACGTCCTCGAGCACGTAGAGTGGCCGCGAGACGTGCTCGATGGTGGTGTAGCCGGGCATGTCGCCCGCGCTGCGGAAGCAGGGCAGGGGGTCCCCCGAGGCGCGCCAGAGCGACAGGTCACCCAGGCCCGCAAGCCGCGCCGGCCGGCGCGGGTGCGGGCGGACCTGCGTGCCCAACGCGGAGCGCGCCTGGGAGCGGAGCTTCAGGAAGTCGTAGACGAAGCGTCCCGGCACGAGCACGGGGCGCGACCCCTCCGATTCCCAGGGATTGGGTGGGGCCCTTCTCCCACCCGGTCAAGGTCGCCATCGCCACGGCGCCGCCGAAGAAGAGCAGCCGCCCGCCCTGGCCCCAGTAGATGGCCAGGGTGTTCTGCCGGCTGGGCGGGTTCATGCAGGTCAGCGAGGTGGTCGGCGGCCCGTGCTCCCCGAGCGGATCGGAATAGGAGGTGGCGGCCGAAAGGCCCACCGGCGGCTTGAGCCGCAGGTTGGGCGGCGCGCCCAAGAACCCGTCCGGCTGGCGCCGCCGGTCGTCTACGATGAGCAGCTTGGGGCTGCCCGCCTCGAAGCCCTCGTCGCTGCGCGCCGTCTCGTCGGTCAGCTCGACCACGTCGTCCAGCTTCCAGCGCGTGCGCCGGACCAGGGCGCCCTCGGTGGCCACGGCGAACCAGTTCCACCCCAGCGGCGTGCCGGCGGGGACCTCGACGTAGACGGTGCGGGACTCGTCCCGCGCATAGCCGCCGCTCGGATAGGCGTACTCCATGAACTCGTTGAAGAACGTGATGCGGGGGCCGAGCGTGGCCGCCAGGGTGATGCGCATGCGCAGCACGTTGGTCTTGCGCGTGAGCACCGGGTCGAAGCCCCCGGCCTCGTCGAAGCCGGTGATGGCGAAGACGTATTCCCGGTCGGGCACCAGGTCGGTGTAGAGCTTGAAGGTGGTGTCCCCGCCCACGGAATCCCAGCTGGAGAAGCGCGGGGCGAAGCGCAGGAACTCGACGGGGCGATCCGGATTGAGCGGGACGGCCATCAGCTCGGGCACGGAATAGAGCTTGAACTTGTACTTGAGCGGCTTCCTGCTGAACTCGCCGTCCGGGTCGTCGCCGGTCCACTGGATGAAGACGCTGGGGGGAAGCTTGCGGACCAGCAGCGACTCGGGCGACGGCGCCGTGATGCGCACCTGCGGCGCCACGGTGTAGGAGAAGAAGGTGCGCCACGCGGGCGGCGAAGCCGCACCCTGGTCGTCCACCGCACGGATCACGAAGGTGTGGGCGCGGCTCAAGGTGGTGGAGCCCAGGACGATGCTGTCCGGTCGGTCGGAGCGGAACAGGAAAGTGCCCTCGTTCCGGCCGGTGGCAACCCATGCCGAGATCGTGTCCACGGCGGCGCCGGCGTCGAGGACCGCGTACTCGAAGCGATCCACCCGGCCGTCCGGGTCGAATCCCAGCCAGTGTGCGCGCACGACGTAGAACTGGCTCTGCGTCGTGTCCACCGGGAAGGCGGTGAGAAGCACCGAGGGAGGCTGGTTGGGAACGAAGGTGCGACGTACCTTGGCGCACGCCCCCGTGGCGCAGCCGACGATGAACGCCCACAGGAGCGTCCGTCGGGCGGGATTCGACGAGCGACACGTCATGGGTCTGGCTCCTCGCGCGATGGGGCGAGACCCGGCCGGCTCGGCGGCACCGCTTGGCTCGATGGCTTCCAACCCGGTCGCGATCGGTGGTGGGTCCGATCGCCGCGGGATTCCTGGGCGGTGAGCGAGGGGTGGTGGCCGCTCGGCGGGGGAAACGGCGGGGTGGGTGGGCGTAAGACGAAAAGCGCCCGGGCGGACCGCGCGTCGCCCGGGCTCGAAGGTTCGCCTTCAGGTAAGCCCCGCGGCGCCGCCGCGTCAAGCGGATTCTGGAGACCTCCCCGCCGCCCGTGGCGATCCGACGCGTGACCGCCGGCCGTGGCCGTGTTACAAGGGGCGCTCCGTACGCCAGGCGGCCCACCCGCCAGGAGGATCCCGCTGAGACTCACCTTCTACGGTGGCGCGCGGACCGTGACCGGGTCGCGTCACCTGCTGGAAGCCAACGGGCACCGCGTGCTCCTGGAGTGCGGGCTCTTCCAGGGCCGCCGGCAGGAGTCCGACCGGCTCAACCGCGACCTCCCGGCGGCCCTCGCCGCGGCGGACGCGGTGGTGCTCTCGCACGCCCACATTGACCACAGCGGCGCGCTCCCCAGCCTGGTCCGGGCCGGCTTCGCGGGCCCCATCCACGCCACCGCGGCCACCGCCGACCTTTCGCGCCTGATGCTGATGGACAGCGCCCACATCCAAGAGAAGGACGCGGCCTGGCTCTCGCGCCGCGGGCACGAGGTGCGACCGCTCTACACCGCGCGGGACGCCGAGCGCGCCGTCGGGCGCTTCCGGCCCCAGCCCTACCGCCGGCCCTTCGAGGTGGCGCCGGGGGTGCGGTGCACCTTCTTCGACGCCGGCCACATCCTGGGCTCGGCGCTGGTGCAGCTCGACGTCGCCGAGCGGGGGCGGGAGCGCCGCATCCTCTTCACCGGCGACCTGGGACGGCCCTGCCTCCCCATCCTCCGCGACCCGGAGCCCCACGAGGGCTGCGACGTCTACCTCACCGAGAGCACGTATGGCGACCGCGTGCGCGACGAGCGCGTGCCGATCGCCGAGCAGGCGCTGCCGATCTTCGCGCGGCTGGTGGAGCGCAAGGCCAAGATCCTGGTCCCGGCCTTCGCGGTGGGGAGGACCCAGGAAGTGGTCTACGTGCTCAATGCCCTGTGGAAGGCCGGGCGACTGCCGCGCGTGCCGCTCTTCGTGGACTCGCCGCTGGCGAGCGAGGCGACTCGCGCCTACCTGCGCCACCCCGAGTGCTACGACGCCGAGACGAAGCGGCTGCTCGAGGACGAGGGCGATCCCCTGGGCTGGAGGAACGCCCGCTACCTGGAGTCGGTCGAGGAGTCCATGGCGCTCAACGACGCCTCGGGTCCCTGCGTGATCGTCGCGGCCTCGGGCATGTGCGAAGCGGGCCGCATCCTCCATCACCTGCGCCACGGCGTGGAGGACCCGCGCAACGCGGTCCTGCTGGTGGGCTTCCAGGCCGAGCACACGCTGGGGCGCCGGCTGCTCGAGGGGCGCGACCCGGTCAACATCCTGGGCGAGCCCTTCCATCCGCGCGCCGAGGTCATCGCGCTCGACGCCTTCAGCGCGCATGCCGACGGCAACCAGCTGGTGGCCTACGCGGCGCGCTTCACGCGACGGCCCCGCCGCGTCTTCCTGGTGCACGGGGAGCTGGAGCGGCAGGAGGTGCTGGCGCGCCGGATGCGCGCCGAGGGGGGCTTCACGGTGGTTGAGATCCCCGCGCGCGGAGAGAGCGTGAGCCTGACGTGAGCGCAGAGGGTGCCCTGGCGCCGGGGACGCGAAGGGCGCCGCCGCAGCCGGTGGCGCCCTCGCGCATCTGATGGTATTGGGAGTCCTCGTCAGCCCCAGCGAGAGGCAGACAGTGGCGCATGCACCGGCAGGTACGAGCCGAGCTAGGTTGTGGGTGCCCGCACCACCCGGGACTCCCAAGCTTGGGGGATCGGGCTTGGATGCCGCTGTGATGCTTCAACCGGCAGTGTAAGCCCGCCGGGCCCGCTCGGCAACAGCTTATCGCTCGCCCGCCGGGGCGCGGGGTCGGCGTGGGACTCCCGCACGCTGCCGCCGCGGGGTTCCTTGACAGGGCGCCGCGGGCGTTTCTATGTTGCGATGCGTCTGGAGGTTGTGTGGCTGGCACCCGAGGGACGGCCTGCCCTCATCCTCCGACCCGGGCGCCGCGAACCACCATCGGGTAGGCCGCGCGACCCTCCTGCCCGCCGCGCGCCCCGCGGCCCCTTCGGCATGGGGCGAGTGGGGGCGGCGGCCTTCTTCCACGCGCCACAAGGTTTTGTTTGACAGGGGAATCGTGGCATCCCTAGACTATTCGGGCTTCGTTGAGACGGTGGCTCTGCGGCTGGCACATGTCGCTGGCACCCTTGTCGTTGGGCTCCTGGCCGCCCTGGCATCGGGGTGCGGCTCCCCTCAGCCAGCGCGGGTGGAAGACTCCCATTCCAGCGGGCGTATCACGATTGTGACGGCCGGCGCGGCCGCGCGGCTGGTCAGGCTGGAAGCAGACACCTTCCGGGTCCTGTATCCGCGGGCGGAGATCATCGTGCGGCCGGGCACGTCGCGGGAGGCCGTGCGCGCGCTCTACGCCGCCGAGGCGGACGCGGCGGTCATCACCCGGGACCTCCTGCCCGACGAGCGCCGGGCGGCGGTGCAGGGGGGGCTGGAGCTGGAAGGCTATCGCTTCGCCCGTGAGGGCCTGGTGATGGTGGTGCATCCGGAGCAGGAGGTGGAGAAGCTGTCCATGGACGAGGTGAGGGCAATCTATCGGGGCGACGTCTCCGACTGGAGCGCGTTCGGCGGCGCTGGCGCCCGCATCGTGCCGGTGGTGCAGCCGCCCGAGGCGGACGCCACGGACTTCTTCGCCGATGCCGTCATGGCGGGGGAGCCCATGAAGGCCCCGGCGGTCACCGCCCAGGACGACTCGATGGTGGCGCGCACCGTGGCCTCGCATCCCGGCGCCATCGGCTACGTGTCCCTGCCCTGGGCCCGGCGGGGGGTCAAGCCGCTCGGGCTCGCTCGGCTCAAGGGGCTCGACTACACCTTCCCCGACGCCCGGACCGTTTACCGGGAGAGCTATCCGCTCACCCGCTCCTACAGCCTCTATCTGCGCCCGGGAGGCGCGCGGCTGGCGGAAGGGTTCGTCACCTTCGTGACCAGCCGGGAGGGGCAGAAGCTGGTCCTGGGCAGCGGCCTGGTGCCGGCTACCGTCCCGGTTCGATTCGTCACCCGCTCCCCGATGCGGGCGACCCACTCGCAGCCATGAGCGCCGACTCCCGTTCGAGCCGCCGGCGCCCCGGCCCTGGAGGCGCGCGCCGGAGCACGGCCTGGGTGTTCCTTGCGCTGGCCGCGCTGCCCGGCGCGGCGTGGGCCGACGAGGTGCGCGACGCTCACAAGGCGCTGCAGGCCGGCCGGCTCGAAGAGGCCCAGAAGCTCTTCGAGCGGGCGGCCAAGCAGGGGAGCGCCGAGGGGCGGGCAGGCGTGGGCCTGGTCTACCTGCGACGGCGCCAGCTGGACCAGGCCCTGGAGCAGTTCCAGGCCGCCCAGAAGATGGACCCGGCCCTGGCCTGGGGCTACGGGGGCGAGGCGGAGGTCTACCGGCGGCGCGGAAACTGCGAGCAGGCCATCCCGCTCTACCGCAAGGCGGGCGAGCTCGACCGGCGCTTCCCCGAGGCCCTGCTGGGCCTGGGGGACTGTCTGGTGCAAACCGCCCGCGTGGCGGACGCCATCTCGGCCCTGCAGGACGGTCTCAAGTGGGGGCGGTGGCGGCCGCGCTTCCTGGTGGCGCTGGGCCAGGCCGAGCTGGCGCGCGACTCGCTGCGGGACGCGGGCATCTACTTCCACCAGGCCGCGCAGGAGGCTCCCGAGGATCCCGTGACCCGGCGTGCCCTGGGAGACTTCTACCTGCAGCGCGGCATCGGCCACAACGCCCTGCCGGAGTACCGGGCGGCCGTGGCCCTGGACTCGACCGACCTGGACCTGCGCTACTCGCTCGGGCAGGCCCTCTACCTGGACCAGCGCTACAACGAAGCCCTCAACGAGTACCAGTACGTGGTGGCGCACGACTCCAGCTACGCGCCCGCCGTGCTCGCCATCGGGAACCTCTACTACCTGAGCGGTCCCAACGACCCGCGCCGCTACGCGGACGCCCGCTACTTCCTGGAGCGCGCCGTGCGGCTGGCACCCCAGGACGCCAAGGCGTGGAGCCTGCTGGGGCGGACCTACTACTACGTAGGCCAGAAGGACGCGGCGCTCCAGGCGCTCGACAAGGCGGTGTCCCTGGGAGCGACGGGCAAGGAGATGTACACCGTCTACGGCCGGCTCTACACCGACCGGCGGGAGTGGGACAAGGCGCTGGAGGCCTTCGCCAAGGGTGATCCCACCCCCAACGATCAGCTGCGGATCGCCCAGATCCACGCCCTCAAGGACAGCGCCGGCGTGGCGGACTCCATCTACCGGGCGATCGTGGACCGCGACGCCCAGTCGGGTGAGGCCAAGTTCGCGCTGGGCGAGCTGGGCAAGCTGCGCTTCCGCCAGAAGCGCTACGACGAAGCGGTGACCTACCTGCGGCAGCGAATCGCCCTTGACCCCAGGAACGACGAGGCTTACTACTACGTAGGGCTCTCCTACAAGGAACTGAAACGCTACCCGGAGGCGCTGGACTCGCTGCGGATCGCCGCCCAGCTGGCTCCCGACAAGGGGGACCGGCATTTCTGGCTGGGCATCCTCTACGCCCAGCTGGACTCCACCGCGGAAGCCCGCCGGGAGTTCCAGAGGTCGGTGGAGCTGGATTCGACCAACAAGGTGACCGCGTCGGTCGCCTACCAGCAGCTGGGCTTCTACACGCTGCTGGACCGGGACTGGCTGGGGGCGGTGCGCCTGCTGGAGAAGGCGCTGGCGCTCAACGACAGGAACATCCAGGCCTGGGTGTGGCTCGGGCAGGGCTACCAGAACGCCGGCAACCGCAACCGGGCCCTGGAGGCGTACAACCGGGCCCTGCAGCTCGACCCCAACCAGCCCGAAGCGCAGAAGGGCAAGAAGAGCCTGGGCGCCTCGGGGTGACGCGATGGCCAACCGGCAGGAGGGACGTGGATGAAACAGCGGCAGGTGGGGACCATCACCATACTCACCCCCAAGGGCTACCTGGTGGGGGGCGAGGAGACCGACGAGCTGGAGAAGGCCATCCGCGAGCTGGCCGACCAGGGCAACAAGAACCTGGTCATCAACCTGGGCGAGACGCAGCACGTGAACTCCACGGCGCTCGGGGTGCTGATCACCGGGCACACGACCTACGCGAGGCGGGGCGGGAACATGAAGCTCTGCAGCGTGGACAAGCGCATCCAGAACATCTTCGTCATCACCAAGCTGTCGCTGGTGTTCGACGTCTACGAATCGGAGGAGCAGGCCATCGCCAGCTTCGCCGAGAAGGAATCGGTCTAGCCGGCCGGGTCCGGAGCGCCGCGAAAAGCGGAACGCGCGGCGGCTCCGGGGTATGAGAGGTAGCGGTTCCGCCGGCGCGGCGTCCGTGCCGCGGGGCCCGTCCCGAGGGATGGGCGGTCGCGAGACGGGCCCGCGACGAGTTGCGTTCACCATCCCGGGCGTCGCCCGGCCATGGGCCCCCGAGGCGCGGGGCTCGAGGAGGTTCAACCGAGTATGAGCCGTTACGTCGTCACGGGCGGATTCATCGTGGCCGCTGCCGTCTCGTTCTCGCTCTGGTGGTTCATGCCCCAGCTGCTCGGGGACACCGGCGACATGATGAAGAAGGGCGGCCCGCTGGTCGCCAGCCTCATCCTGCTCCTCATCCTGCTCACGTCCTTCATCCTGGAGAGGCTGTGGAGCCTGCGCAGGGCCCGGGGCCGCGGCTCGATGCCGGAGTTCCTGAACAGCGTGCGCAAGAAGCTGCACGAGGGCGACGTCCAGGGCGCGGTCAAGATCTGCAACGAGCAGCGCGGCTCGGCGGCCAACGTGATCCGGGCCGGCCTGGAGCGCTACCTCCAGCTGCGCTCCGAGGGGGCCGCCCGGGAGAAGATCGTGCCCGAGACGCAGACGGCCATCCAGGAGGCCAACGGGCTCGAGGTGCCGTTGCTCGAGCGCAACCTCGTGGCGCTCTCCACCATCGCCTCGATCGCGACCATGGTGGGACTGCTCGGGACGACGATCGGGATGATCCGCGCCTTCCAGGCGCTGGGACACACCGGGGCCGTGGATGCCCAGAAGCTGGCCATCGGCATCTCGGAGGCGCTCATCAACACGGCCGGAGGCCTAACCGCGGCCATCACCGGGATCGTCTCCTACAACGTCTTCGTGACCAAGGTGGACAACTTCAACTACATGATGGACGAGGCCTCCTACGAGGTGATCCAGCTGCTCTCCGCCAAGATGACCGAGAAGGCCTGAGCGGAGGGTCGGGAGCGCCATGCTCAAGAAGCCCAAACGCATCGGCATCACCATTGACATGACGCCGATGGTGGACATCGCCTTCCTGCTCCTCATCTTCTTCATGTGCACGACGCAGTTCCGGGAGCAGGAGAAGGACAAGATCACCCTGCCGGAGTCGTCCTCGGAGGCCAAGGCGCCCGAGGCCAACACGATCACGATCAACGTGACCGCGGCGCCGGCCGTGCGGGTGAGCTACCGCGGCCGCGGCGGGACCGTGGAGATCCCGATCCCGGTCGAGGCCGTGGGCCAGGAGCTGGGCCCCGCGCTGATGCAGGCGCGGGCCGCCCTGCCGACGGCGTTCATGATCGTGAAGATGGACAAGGACGCCCCCTACGGGGTGATGTCCGACATGATGGTGGCCCTCCAGCAGGCCAAGGCGACGCGGTTCAACGTCCAGACCGAGCTGGAAGTGCAGAGCGGCCGTGGCCAGTTCAGGCGCCAGGCGGGCAGCGCCACGGCGAGGTGAGATCGCATGGGTGCCCTTGACGCACCATCACCACGAGAGTCCAAAGGCAAGAAGGGTCACGGCTTCCAGCGCCGCAAGCGCCGCGTCGGCATCCGGATCGACATGACGCCGATGGTGGACATCGCCTTCCTGCTGCTGATCTTCTTCATGTGCACCACGGTGTTCCGGACCCCCCAGGCGCTGGAGATCAACCTGCCGCCGGAGGACGTGAAGATCGAGGTGCCCGAATCCAAGACCCTCACCCTGCGGGTGCTGGGAGAGGACCGGGTGATGTGGAAGCGGGGCACGGACCCGTTCGCCAAGACCACGGTCCAGGAACTGAGCCGGGTGCTGCAGCCCTTCCGGGGCAACAAGGAACTGGTGATCGTGATCAAGATCGACAAGCAGGCGAAGTTCCACAACATGGTGGACATCATTGACGAGCTGGACCTGGCCAACCTCACGCGCTTCTCGTTGGGCACGATGACCGAGGAGGAGAAGAAGGAGGTCGAGAGCCTGTGACCCTCGCCTCGATGATCGGCCCCAGGCTGATGCCCTACGGGGCCCCGGAGCTGAAGGAGGCCTTCCGCCGCTACCTGGTGCGCGGCGTGCTGGTGGGCTCCGCGGCGTGGGTGCTGCTCTTCTTCCTGGGCTTCGGAGGGCAGGTCTGGCTCAAGAGCCGGCCCCACGAGACGCGCGTCGTGGTGGTGCCGTTCCGGGAGCTCCAGGCCCCTCCGCCGCTCACCGACGCCGCCCCGCCTCCCCAGGTCGCCATCCAGCAGCCGGTGGCTCCCCCCACCGTGGGCGTGGCCGTCCCGGTGCCCGACGCCGAGGCGCCTCCCGAGCAGACCATCGCCTCGCAGGAGGAGATCGCCCAGATCACGCCCGGGGTGGGGAGCGGCGACGGCGAGCAGATCGTGGTCGCGCCCCCCTCCGAGGAGGACCTGCCCAAGTTCGGGGACTTCGTCTACTTCGAGGAGCTGCCGGAGGTGATCACCAAGGTCCCGCCGGTCTACCCCGACCTGGCTCGCGAGGCGGGGGTGGATGGAACCGTCCTCCTACAGGCCCTGGTGGACAAGGAAGGCCGGGTGCGTGACGTGAAGGTGGCCAAGTCCATCCCCATGCTCGACAACGCGGCGGTGAGCGCGGTGAAGCAGTGGATCTTCAAGCCCGCCCTCTCCAACAACAAGCCCGTGGCGGTGTGGGTGGCGGTCCCGGTCCGCTTCACGCTCCGCTAGTCCCGACATCGGCTCGCCCGGCCCGGGGTGCGGCCCAGCCCCCGGGCCGCGTTCGTCGGGGGGCGCCTGCGCCCCAACGCCGGGGCGCGATTGACTTGCCCGGAGTCGCCTCCTATCCTGGCAGGCTCATACCCCCACCGCTGTCCGTCCCCTGACGGTTGGAGGCCCCAGATGGAACAGCCCGCCCCAGGCTCGCCCGTTCCGCCCACGCTCTCCTCCTGGCAGAGAATCCCGGCCGTGTTCGCCCGGCCCCGCGAGGCGCTGGCGGGGCTCGTCCAGCGCCCCACCTCCCTGCTGCCCCTGGCGATCTTCCTGGCCACGGTGCTGGCGCAGACGCTGCTCATCTACCAGCCCTACATCGTTCCCATGCAGCTCGAGCAGATGGAGGCGCGCGCGGACGCCGGCGACATCCCGGCCGAGCACCTGGACCGGGCCGAGGCGATGATGCGCAGCCCCGTGGCCGTGGCCTTCGGAGCGCTCACCGGCATGGTGGTGATCACGGTCTTCAACCTGCTGATCGCGGGTCTGGCGCTGCTCGGCGTCAACTTCATCCTGGGCGGCGGCATGACCTTCCGCCAGGCCTGGTCGCTGACCTGGTGGTCCTCCCTGATCAGCGCGGTCGGGGTGGTCGTGAGCACGGCCGTGACCCTGGCCACCGGGCGTTTCCCCGCGCACCTCGGGCTGGGGATCCTGGCTCCGGCGGAGGACGCCACGAGCAAGCTGGGGTTCTTCCTGGGCACCCTGCTCGACGGCATCAATCCCTTCGCCCTGTGGTGGCTGGCGGTGGCGGTGATCGGCGCTTCGGCCATCTCCGGCAAGCCCGCCCGGGCCATCGCCTGGGTCTACGGCGGCTTCTACCTGGTGGGTCTCCTGATCGCCGCCGGCGTCGGCGGCCTGGCGCATCGGGTATCCGGCTGAGGGTGGGCAACCCGCCGCCCGCGCCCTGCGTAATCCCGTGTAAGAGGGGTGGCTTTTCGCGCGTATGGATATCGAAGGAGGGGGCATGACCTGGTTCGGACGCTGGGCCTGGGGATTGGGGCTGGCCGGCCTCGCGGCGCTGCCGGCGTCGGCGGGCGCGGAGCTGCTCACCGTGGACCGCACGGTCGAGCTGGCATTGCGGCACAATCTGGACGTGATCAACGCCCAGGCCGGCGTGCTGGACGGTCGGGCCGGGCTCTACAGCGCCTACGGGAACGTCTTGCCCAACCTGGGGGCGAGCTACTCGCGCACCGATACGCGCGCGGAGAATCAGACGGGGCAGCGGGTGTTCGGCTCGTTCCGCCTCCCGTCGAGCTTCGTGGAGCAGACGGGGAAATTCACCTCCACCCAGCTGTCTGCGAACTGGAACATCGTGGACCTGTCGGCATGGAGCGGCCTGCGGTCGGCCCTGGCGGGGAGCCGGGGCACGCGCCAGCGGCGCGACGCCGCCCGCAACGACATCGCGCTGGCGGCCAAGCGGCAGTTCTACGAGGTGGTGAAGACCATCCGTCTGGCCGACGTCGCCGACGGCACGGTCCGATCGGCCCGGGACAACGAGCGGCGCGTCCGCGCCCTGTTCGAGGTGGGGTCGGTCTCCAAGAGCGATCTGCTCAAGGCGCGCGTGCGGACCTCGCAGAGCGAGCTGGACAGCATCGTGGCCCATGCCAACGTGACCATCCAGCGGGTCAACCTGGCGGATCTGATCGGGGTGCCGGAGGCCCAGCTGGGCGAGCTGGACACGGTGCTGGCGGTGGGACCCCGCGAATACACGGAGGCCGAGGTGCTCGCCGAAGCCGAGCGGAACCGCCCCGACCTGCAGGCCGCCCAGTCGGAGCTGGCGGCGGCCCGGGCCAACCTGACCGCCGCCCACCTGGCCCGGCTCCCCGCCGTGGTGGGGCAGGGGAGCCTGGACCTCAAGCCCAGGAGCGACGTCACGACCAAGGTCAGGATCGACACCGCCGGGAACATCGTCTCGGAGGGCGGGACCATCGTCTCCCAGGTCAGCGAGAGCGAGACCCGGCGGGATTGGAGCGGGTCGCTCTCCCTCACCTGGCGCTACGGGCTCGGGAACGAAGGGCGGGTCTCCACGGCCCGTGCCCGGGTGCTGCGAGCGCAGGAAGCCCTGGCCGCCGCCCGGCGCAACCTGGCCGGCGAGGTTCGCGAGGCCCTGCTCCTCTATACCCAGGCCATCGAGGGCGAGAAGGTGGCCCGCCGGGCGGTGGAGTCCGCGCAGGAGGACCTCAAGCTGAGCCAGGAGAAGTACAATGTGGGGTCGGCGACGATCCTGGACCTGATCGACTCCCAGGTGGCGCACCAGCGCGCCCAGAGCGACCTGGTCTCCGCCCTGGCCACCATCCGCCAGGCCGAGGCGCAGGTCGAGCGGGTGCGAGGCATCTACCCGCGCTAGCGCGGAAAGGGCACGGCGGATGAAGAAGAAGTGGCTCTGGATCGGCGGGGCGGCCCTGCTGGTCGTGGTGGTCATCGCGCTCAACGCCAGTCGCGGCTCGGGCGAGAAGACGACGGCCGTGCAGATGGCGCGGGTGCATCGCGAGGACATCACATCGATCGTTCGGGCCCCGGGCAAGATCGAGCCCAAGACCCAGGTGAAGGTGAGCGCCGACATTCCCGGCAAGATCGTCAAGCTGGCGGTGAAGGAGGGCGACCGGGTGCGCAAGGGCCAGCTGATGCTGCAGCTGGACGACACCCAGTACCGGACCGCCTATCATCAGGCCGTCGCTGCCCTGAGCTCGGCCAAGGCGCGGCTGCGGGAGGCCGAAGCGAGCCTGAAGGTGGCGGAAGCCAACTACGGGCGCCAGCGGGCGCTGTTCGAGCAACACCTCCTGTCGCAGCAGGAATGGGATCAGGCCACCCAGCACATCGAATCGGCCCGCGTGGCGGCCGCCACCGCCCGCGAGGAGGTGACCCGCTCCCAGGCGGCCATGGAGGGGGCGGCCGACAACGTGGGCAAGTGCCGCTTCGAGGCGCCGTTCGACGGCGTGGTGAGCGCGCTCAACGTGGAGCAGGGCGAGATCGTGATCACCGGCACCATGAACAATCCGGGCACCCAGATCCTCACCGTCTCCGACCTCTCGCGCATGCTGGTCAAGGCGGATGTGGACGAGGCCGACGTGGTGGACGTCGGGCTCGGCCAGAAGGCCAAGATCAAGGTGGACGCCATGCCCGACACCTCGTTCGCCGGCACGGTGATCGAGGTGGGGAACACGGCCAAGCGCAGCCTCACGAGCACGGTGGAAGGGCAGACCAACTTCGAGGTGAAGGTCGTGTTCGACGGCCAGGTGGCGCAGGTGCGCCCGGGGATGACGGCCGACGTCGAGATCTCGACCGAGACCCACCAGAACACGCTGAGCGTCCCGATCCCCGCGGTGGTGGTGCGCACCGAGCGCGAGCTGGAGCGTGCCGAGCGCCGCGGGCGGGCGGCGCGCCGCC
>JBBIHL010000010.1:0-17624 GCA_037447075.1 Candidatus Eiseniibacteriota bacterium
GCCCCCTCGGTCGCGGCCGAGGCCGCCTACCTCATCGCCACCTCGTGGAGCGAGGAGGGTCTGCGGGACAGCGCCGCCGCCTGGCTGGAACAGGCCATGGCGCTGCGCGGCGGGTTGCCCGAGCGACTCGCGCTCGCCGACCTCTGGCTGGAGCCGGGCGACGCCGCCGCGGGCCGCCGCGTGCTGGGTCTGCTGGGAGGCCTGTCCACCACCGCGGCCGTCGGCCTGGGCCGGCAGAACGCCGTGCTGCAGTCGCGGCTCGGCTGGGCCTACCACCTGGCGGGCCGGCCGGACAGCGCGCTGGAGCTGCTGCAGGTCGCGGCGCCCCGGCTCCGATCGGACCTGTGGTTCATCCGCTGGGGGGCGGCGGCGCTGGCCGCGGGCATGCCCGAGAAGTGCGGCGACATCCTGCTCGACCTCGTCGACCACGGCCCGCTGCTCGACCCGCACGCCACCCGCCTGCTGGAGGCCGTGGCGGAGCAGACCGGCAAGGCCCGCTTGCTCGAAGAGGAGATCAAGCGCCGGCTTGACGGTTGGGCCGTGCGCGAGGAAGGGCCGGCTCGCGACTGGGGAGCGGAGCCCGCGCAGTGGCAGGCGGCCGACGGCTTTCGCCTGCATGGCTTCTTCCTGCCGCGGCGCGCCGCCAGGGGCCGCCGTCCCGGCGTGCTGGTGCTGCGCGACTTCGCCGCCCCGCTGAGCAGCTACGACAGCCTGCTGGTGGGGCTCAACCGACTGGGGCATCCGGTGCTCCTCATGGAGCCGCGTGGCGTGGGCCGGAGCCGGGACACGACGACCTGCGCGCCCTACGCCTGGGTCGGCCGCGAGGCTCGACTGCGGGCCAGCGTGGTCGCGGACGTGCGCACGGGGCTGGACGCCCTGGGGGCGCAGCCGCTGGTGGACAGCACGGCCATGGTGGTGATCGGATTGCGGGAAACCGCCGGCCTCGCGGTCGAGGCCGCGGCCCGCGATCCCCGGGTGCGGGCGCTCGCCGTGATCACGCCGCGGCCCGCGCCCACCGAAGAAGGCGCGCTGCGGGCCGCGGTCGAGCGGCTGCGCGCGCCGGCCTATTTCCAGACCGCGCCAGAGGAGCTGGACTTCTCCCCGGTCGTGGACGCGCTCTACCGCGCGACGGACCCGAAGCGGTCGCGCCTGGTGGACTGCCAGACCTCGGGGAGCGGAGCCGAGCTGTTCCAGCGCGACCCGCGGGTTCGCGCCCAGTTCGCCCAGTGGCTGCGGGAGACGCTGGCGCCGCCGGCGGGCGGGAGGCCGTAGGCGCGCGCCGAGGGCACCCGCCGAAGCGCGCCCGCCCGAGGTGTCCAGGCGGCCGATCGGCCGGAGTGACCTCTCGGCCGGCGCACCACGATCGGGGGCTACCCGGCGCGCCGCGGCGGCCGCCGGCGCTGGCGCCGCGCGCGGCGCTCGTGCACCAGGGCGAAGGCCAGGCTCTCCAGCTCCACCGCCATGTCCACGGTCCGCAGCGCGACCTGCGCGGGTACGGTGAGCTTGCGCGGGGCGAAGTTCAGGATTCCGCGGACCCCGGCGGCCACCAGCGCGTCCGCCACTTCCTGGGCCGCGCCCGGAGGCGTGGCCACCACCCCGATCTCGACGCGGCGCTGCGGCGCCAGCTCCGCGAGGCGCGCCACGTCCTCGATCGTCGTGGTGCCGTGGCGCTGGCCGATGCGGCGCGGATCGGCGTCGAAGACGGCCACCACGTCGAAGCCCCGCTGGGCGAAGCCCTGATAGGAATACAGCGCCGTGCCGACGCGACCGGCCCCCACGACCGCCACGTTCCAGCGTCGGTCCAGGCCCAGGATGGCGCGCAGCTCCCGGCGCAAGTAGCCGACATTGTAGCCCAGGCCGCGGCGGCCGAACGAGCCGAAGGCCGAAAGGTCCTTGCGCACCTGCGCCGGGGTGATGCCGCCGCGCTCCGCCAGGCGGCGCGACGAGATCGTCCGGCCGCCCTCGGCCTCCACCTCCTCCAGCGTGCGATAGTAGTGGGACAGCCGCCGCACCGTGGATTCGGAGATGCCGGACATGTCGGACCCACTCCCCGGCTGGCCGGTGCCCTCGGTTCGCGTGATCGGGACGCGCGGCGCCGGTCACTTGGTGAAGATTTTCACAAGACGGGACCGAAAAAGAGGCGGCGCGTGGCGCCGCCTCGATGGTTGACCCGCTAGCCTGCGTCCGGCCCCGCTCCCCCTTCCTCTCCGTTGCCCGGGCTGGCGGCCGGCCCGTTGTCCTCCTCGTTCACCACCCGCGTCACGGCGCCTACCGCGTCGCCGGTCTCCAGGTCCACCAGGCGCACCCCCTGGGTGTTGCGGCCCAGCACCGAGATGCCCTTGACGGGCATGCGGATCATCTGCCCCGTGCGCGTGATGATCATGAGCTCGTCGCTGTCCACCACTTCCTTGACCGCCACCACCTGGCCGTTGCGCTCGGTGGTCTTGATGGTGATGACGCCCTTGCCGCCCCGGTGGGTGTGGCGGTACTCGGCGATCTCGCTGCGCTTGCCGAAACCGTTCTCGGTCACGGTCAGCAGCGTCGCCTGGCGCTTCACGCCCACGATGCTCACCACCTCGTCTTCAACGTCGTCCAGCTCGACCGCCTTCACCCCGTAGGAGGTGCGTCCCATGGCGCGCACCTCGGATTCCGCGAAGCGGATAGCCAGCCCCTTCTTCTTGGCCAGGATGAGGTCCTGCGTCCCGTCCGTGATGATGGCGTCCACCAGCGCGTCGCCCTCCTCCAGCAGGACCGCCTTGATCCCGGTGCGCATGGGGCGCCCGTAGGCCGAGAGCACCGTCTTCTTGATGAGCCCCTTGCGGGTGGCGCACACCAGGTAGCGTTGCTCGTCGAACCTGTCCACGAACACCACGGCCTGCACCTGTTCCTCCCGCGAGAGCCCTTCGAGATGGTTGACCAGCGGGCGGCCGCGGGCCATGCGCCCCGCCTGCTCGATCTCGTGCACCTTGAGCCAGTAGCAGCGCCCCCGGTTGGTGAGGAAGAGCAGGTAGTCGTGGGTCTTGGCCACGAACAGGTGCTCGACGTAGTCCTCATCCTTGGTGCGGGCGCCGATCACGCCCTTGCCGCCGCGGCGCTGCGAGCGGTACGAGGAGACCTCCTGGCGCTTGATGTAGCCGGCGTGCGAAATGGTGATCACCATGTCTTTCTGCTCGATGGTGTCCTCGTAGTTGATCTCGCCTTCCTCGGCCACGATCTGGGTGCGCCGCTCGTCGCCGTACTTCTTCCGCAGCCGCGCGACCTCGTCCTTGATGATCCCCAGGATCTTCTTGGGATTCGCCAGGATGCTCTTGAGCTGCTCGATGAGCTTGATGACCTCGAGGTACTCCTCCTCGATCTTCCGCCGCTCGAGGCCGGTCAGGCGCTGCAGGCGCATGTCCAGGATGGCGTTGGCCTGGACCTCGGTGAGCTTGAACTGGGTCATCAATCCGGCGCGGGCCGTGTCCACGTCCTTGGACTTGCGGATGAGCGCGATGACCGCGTCCAGATGGTCGAGCGCGATCTTGAGCCCTTCCAGCACGTGGGCCCGCCGCTCCGCTTCGGCGAGGTCGAACTCGGTGCGGCGGCGCACGACCTCCTGGCGGTGGCCCACGTACTGGTCCAGCAGCCCCCGCAGGGTGAGCACCTGCGGCCGGTTGGACACCAGCGCCAGCATGATGGCGCCGAACGTGGTCTGGAGGGGAGAGTGCACGAACAGCTGGTTGAGCACGACCTTGGGGTTGGCGTCCTTCTTCAGCTCCACCACGATCCGCATGCCGTCCCGGTCGGACTCGTCGCGCAGGTCGGCGATCCCCGTGATGCGTCCCTCCTTCACCAGCTCGGCGACCTTCTCGAGAAGCGCGGCCTTGTTGACCTGGAAGGGGATCTCCGTGGCCACCAGGCTCATGCGTCCCGCCTTGCCCTCCTCCACCTGCACCTTGGCCCGCACCTTGATGAGGCCGCGGCCGGTCAGGTAGCAGTCGCGGATGCCCTGCAGGCCGTGGATGATGCCGCCGGTGGGGAAGTCGGGGCCCGTGACGATCTTGAGAAGCTCCTCGTCGGCGAGGTCGGGCCGCTCGATCACGGCCGCGATCGCGTCCGCCACCTCGTTCAGGTTGTGGGGCGGGCACTCGGTGGCCATGCCCACCGCGATGCCCGAGCACCCGTTGACGAGCAGGTTCGGCACGACGCTGGGCAGCACCACCGGCTCCTCGCGGGTCTCGTCGTAGTTCGCGCGGAAGTCCACCGTGTTCTTCTCGAGGTCGGTCAGCATCTCCGCCGCCACCGCGGTGAGCCGCGCCTCCGTGTAGCGCATCGCCGCCGGCGCGTCGCCGTCGATCGAGCCGAAGTTCCCCTGCCCGTCCACCAGCGGATAGCGCATCACCCATTCCTGCGCCAGACGCACCAGCGTCGGATACACCACCTGCTCCCCGTGGGGGTGGTAGTTGCCGGAGGTGTCCCCCGCGATCTTCGCGCACTTCCGGTAGGGCCGCCCGGGCCCCAGGTTGAGGTCGTTCATCGCCACGAGGATGCGGCGCTGCGACGGCTTGAGCCCGTCGCGCACGTCGGGGAGCGCGCGCGAGATGATCACCGACATCGAGTAGTCGATGTACGAGGTGCGCATCTCGTCCTCGATGTTGACCGGGACGATCTTCTGCCGATCGTTCAAGGCCATGGGTCCGTCCTGTCGCCTTCTCGCCCTAGATGTCCAGGTTGCGCACGGCCAGCGCGTTCTCCTCGATGAACTGTCGCCGCGGCTCCACCTGTTCGCCCATCAGGATGGTGAAGATGTGGTCGGCCTCGACCGCGTCCTCGAGGGTGACCTGAAGCAGCGTGCGGGTCTCCGGATTCATGGTGGTCCTCCACAGCTGCTCCGGGTTCATCTCCCCCAGCCCCTTGTAGCGCTGGACGTGCGCGCTCTTCTTGCCCAGGCGCTGCAGCGCCTCGTCGCGCTCGGGCTCGTCGAAGCAGTAGATCTCCTCGCTGCCCGCCTTCACCAGGAACAGCGGGGGCTGGGCGATGAACACGTGCCCGGCCTCGATCAGGGGCGTCAGCTCGCGGAACATGAAGGTCAGCAGCAGCGTCCGGATGTGGGCCCCGTCCACGTCCGCGTCGGTCATGATGACGATCTTGTGGTAGCGCAGCTTGGCCAGGTCGAACTCTTCCTTCACGCCCGCGCCCAGGGCGGTGATGATGGTGCGGATCTCCTCGTTGGCGAGCACCTTGTCGATGCGCGCCTTCTCCACGTTGAGGATCTTGCCGCGGATGGGCAGGATGGCCTGGAAGCGCCGGTCCCGCCCCTGCTTGGCCGTGCCGCCCGCGGAGTCGCCCTCGACGATGTAGAGCTCGCACATGCCCGGGTCGTCCCAGGCGCAGTCCGCCAGCTTCCCGGGCAGGGAGCCGCCGTCCAGGATGCTCTTGCGCCGCGCCAGCTCCCGGGCCTTGCGCGCCGCCTCGCGCGCGCGCGCCGCCGCGAGCATCTTCTCGATGATCTTGCGGGCCACCGGCGGGTTCTCGTCGAAGAACTCCCGCAGGCCTTCGCCGACGATGCTCTCGACGATCCCCTTGATCTCGCTGTTCCCCAGCTTGGTCTTGGTCTGGCCCTCGAACTGGGGATTCACCATCTTCACCGAGATCGCGGCCGTGAGGCCCTCGCGCACGTCCTCCCCGGAGACCTGCACCTTGGCGCCGCGCGCCAGGTTCTCGCGCTCCATGTAGTTGGTGAGCGAGCGGGTGAGCGCCGAGCGGAAGCCGATCAGGTGGGTGCCGCCCTCGACGGTATTGATGTTGTTCACGTAGGAGTGCATGGACTCCAGATAGGTGTCGTTGTACTGGAGCGCGATCTCCACATGGGTGCCGTCCTTCTCGCGGGCGAAGTAGACGGGCCGGGAGTGCAAGACCTCCTTGTTTTGGTTGAGGTACTTGATGAACTCGACGATGCCGCCCTTGTAGAGGAACTGGCTGCTCTTGCCGCTGCGCTCGTCCTTGAGGGTGATCGCCACGCCGCTGTTCAGGAAGGCGAGCTCCCTGAGCCGCTGGGCGAGGGTGTCGTAGTGGAATCCAGTCTCCTCGAAGATGGTGGCGTCCGGCTTGAAACGCGTCAGCGTCCCCGACCCCTTGCGCGCCCCGGGGGCGGGCTTCGAGCTCATCGGGGCCGTGGGCTTCCCCCGCTCGTAGCGCTGGGCGTAGACCTTGCCGTCCTTGAGGACCTCTACCTCGCACCATTCCGACAGCGCGTTGACCACCGACACGCCCACGCCGTGGAGGCCGCCCGAGACCCGGTAGCTCTTGGTGTCGAACTTCCCGCCCGCGTGCAGGGTGGTCATGACCACCTCGAGCGCCGGCTTCTTCACGGTCGCGTGCGTGTCCACGGGGATGCCGCGCCCGTTGTCCGAAACCGTCACGCTGCCGTCCTTCTCCAGGGTGACGTCGATCCGGTCGCAGTAGCCCGCCAGGGCCTCGTCCACCGAGTTGTCCACCACCTCGTAGACCAGGTGATGCAGCCCGCGGACGGCCACGTCGCCGATGTACATGGCCGGCCGCTTGCGCACCGCCTCGAGGCCTTCCAGCACCTGGATGCTGGTCGCGTCGTAGCGATGTCCCTTGGCGCCGCCGGTCACCACGAACTCCTCCTCCGTCGCGCTCACCGTAGGCTCCCTCCTCGCGGCAGCACGAAGACCAGTTCCTTGACGCGCTCCGCCCCCAGATGACGGTTCAGCTCGGCGATCAGATCCCGGCGCAGGAGCGACAGCTCGTGCATCCACACCGCCCCGTCCACCTCCACCCAGAGCTTCCCCTCGCTCCAGCGCAGCGCCCGGGTGCGGCGGGCCAGGCGCTCCCCCACCACGCGGCGCCAGTCGGCCACGGCGCGCCAGCCCTGGAGCGCGTCGTCGAGCCCGAGGTCGCGGAGCAGCCCCGGTAGGAGATCGCCGATGGATCGGATCACGCCGCCACGTCCGGCAGGCGGAGCGGCATGATCAGGCACAGCATCTCTTCGCCCGTCTGCGGCAGCTCACCCACCGGCTCGACCACCCCCGCGCTCAGCGGGGTCTTGAGCCGGAATCGAACCTGCTCGGTGCCGATCGTGCGAAGGATGTCCATCAGGTAGGTGGCGTTGTACCCGACGTCCATGTCGTCGCCCGCATACTGGGCCGCGACCTCCTCACTCCCCGCCCCCACCTCCGTGCTGGAGGAGACCTGCACCTGGCCGCGACGCACGGCCATCCGCACCTGCCGCGTCACGTTGTCCGCGTGCGACGAGGCGCGGTCCACCGCCTCCATCAGCTCGGTGCGGCTCACCATGAGCTCGTGCGGGTTGTCCTTGGGGATCACCTGCTCGTAGTTGGGATAGGGCCCGTCCAGCAGCCGCGTCAGGATCTCCACCCGGAACTCCCCCACCTGGGCCGCGAACCCCGCCTGGTTGCGCGCGGCCGCCACCGTGAGCTCCACGCCGCTGGTCGCCTCCTCGGCGGTGCGGCTCACGGCGCCCAGGGCGCGGCGAGGGACGATCACGCCCTCGCGCGACACGCCGCCGAAGCTGCCCTTCAACGTCGCCCGCGCCAGGCGGTGGCCGTCGGTCGCCACGAAGCCGATCAGCTTGTCCCCGCCCTGCACCAGCACGCCGTTGAGCTGCGGGCGCGTCTCCTCGCTGGAGGCGGCGTAGCTCGTCCGCTCGAGCAGGCGCGCCAGCGCATCGCCCGCCAGCGTGACGGCCCCGTCACCCTTCAGCTCCGGGAGCTTGGGGAACTCGTCCGCGTTCTGGATCGGGAACTCCGCCCAGCCCTTCCCCTCCCCATAGCGGACCTCGCAGCGCTCGCCCTTGAGCGCCAGGCCGAGGGGCCCGCGCGGCATCTTCCGCACCACCTCCTGGAAGTGGCGCGCCGCCACCGCCAGCCGCCCCGTGCTCTTGACCGCGCACGGCACGCGCACCGCCGTGGTCACCTCGAGGTCGGTCCCGATGACCCGCAGTCCCGCCTTGTCGGCCTCGAGCAGCAGGCAGGAAAGCAGCGGCATGGGGCTCTTGGTCGCCACCGTGGCGAGCGCCTTGCCGGCGCAGAACGCCAGGTCGCCCTGCTGGATCGTCAGCTCCATGAAGCGTGCTCCAAAAGGGGCAGGAAGCCAATGTGCCACCGGAACTTCTGCGGCGCGGCAGGAGAGCTCGACGCGTCCCTGCGGAGCCTTCAAGGCATTCTAGGAAGCTCCCGACGGACGCGCAAGCGATTTCGCCGCCTATAATCCATTGTCTCACATCAGATTAGAGAGTAGTACCGCTAGGCTCTGTGGGTAATGTGAACAAGCCCGAGAGGCGCTTCACAACCGCCCAGGCGCCAGAGGGATAGGCGCTCCGGCGGCGTGTGGGCAACCGCACGAGTTGCGCACATCGCCGGGAGCGCCGTTGCCGGTTCCTCGCCTCTCCACAGCTCGCCACCGCCTCTCCACTGCCTATCCCGAGGCCAGGGTGGAGATCAGGGCGTTGACCTTCGCTTCCATCTCGGGGTCTTGCTGCATCAGCGCGGCGATCTTCTCGCACGCGTAGATCACCGTGGTGTGGTCCCGCCCGCCGAGCAGCTGCCCGATCTCGACCAGAGAGAGCTGGCTGAGCTGGCGCACCAGGTACATGGCCACCTGGCGCGGCAGCACCACGCCCTGGGTGCGGCGCCGGCCGCAGAGCTGGTCGAGGGTCACCCCGAAGTGCGCGGCCACGGCCGAGAGCACGCGCTCGGGGGTGAGGCGGTCGGGCTCCGGATGCACGTAGTCGCGCAGCGCCTCCTCGGCCAGATCGAGCGTGATCTCGTGCCGCGTCAACGAGGCGATGGCCAGGAGCCGCACCAGGCACCCTTCGAGGTCGCGCACGTTGGTGCGGATGCGGTCCGCCAGCAGCAGCGCGACGTCGTCGGGCAGCCGACACGCGCCGTCCAGCTCGCAGCGGCTGCGCAGGATGGCCAGCCGGGTCTCGAGGTCGGGCGGCTTGATGTCGGTGACCAGCCCCTGATTGAAGCGCGACAGGAGCCGGTCTTCCAGCTTGGGGATGTCCTTGGGAGGCTTGTCGGCGGTGACCACGATCTGCTTGCGGGCCTCGCGCAGGGCGTTGAAGGTGTAGAAGAACTCCTCTTGCGTGCCTTCCTTGCCGGACAGGAACTGGATGTCGTCCATCAGCAGCACGTCCACGTTCCGGTACTTGTTGCGGAACGAGAGCGTCTGGTTCTCGCGGATGGCGTAGACCATCTCGTTGGTGAAGCGCTCGGCCGCCAGGTAGTGGACGCGGGCGGCGGGGTGGCCGCGCTTCACCTGGTGGCCGATGGCATGAAGCAGGTGGGTCTTGCCCAGGCCGGAGCCGCCGAAGATGAAGAGCGGGTTGTAGGAGTGACCGGGGGAATCGGCCACCGCGCGGCAGGCCGCGTAGGTGAAAGCGGTCCCGCTGCCCACCACGAACGCGTCGAAGGTGTGTCGGGGGTTGAGCGAGCTTTCGAGCCAGGCGCGGGCGGGTGTGGCGGTAGCCGGCACCGGGTCCGAAGCCGCCGGCCGCGGGCGCGCCGCGGGTGGGACGATGGAGCGCGCCACGAAGCGCACCTCGGGACAGCGCCCCAGCACCGCCAGGCAGGCCTCCCGCAGGGAGCGCAGGTGGTGCTCGTGGATCCAGTCCACGAAGAACGGGTTGGGCACGGAAAGCTCGACCAGCGCGCCGTCCACCTGGAGCGGCACGATGGGCTTGAACCACGTCTCGAAGGCCTGTGGACTCTGCAGCCGCTCGCGCACGGCCAGGAGAATCTGATCCCAGCAGGCGAGCATGGCCTGGGGTTCCTGCTCGGGGACGGCCATTTGAACTGTCCTTGCTCAAAGGGTCCGGAGTTGTCCACAGGGCGTGGGGCCGGAGGAGCCTCTTAGCCGATGCGGCCCTGCGCCGCGTGGAGGAGCGCGATGTGGAAATCCGCTCCAGGAGTTCTCAACAGCTGGTTGCGACCCATTAAGACAAACGGTCACATCGGGTTACTCCAGATCCCATCACCTCCTTTGCACAGCTTCTCCACATCCCGGCTGGACAGCCACCCCGGCGGGGAGCGAGGCTCTCCGCCGCTGCCTGGATGGGCGCTCCAAGCCGTTGTGGTTGCGAGTATTGTGGTGGTTTCTCCGGCGGCCCCGCCCGAGGCGGACGACGAGGCGCTCTCAGAGGGGCGGAAGGCTAGCACCAGCACCAAGGAGGGACAAGGTGTTTTTCAGGATGTCAAGCCATTGAGCATCAACCGGTTAATCGAGGTGAACAGGCGTGCCGGCCGACAGCGGGGCGTACCCGGGGAGCTGCGGAGGGGGGCTAGAATGCGACGTTCAAACCAGTTGAGAAGCCCACGCTTCCCCCGGCGTCGTTGTTGAACTGGAACTCGCCGATCAGCCCGAGGTCGGGGCCGATGTGGAAGTCGGCCCCCAGGCGCAGGCCGAGATCGAAGTCGGTGTCCGTGGTTGCCCCGAGGTCCAGGCTGGAGAAGCGCAGGAGCAGGCTGGCGTAGGGCGTGACGGAGTTGTTCGGGTTGACGGCGAACGCCCGGCTGGCCGCCGCCATGGGGCCCAGCGACAGCAGAGTGAAGCGGTCCCCGGTCTGGACGCCGATCGCGGCGCCCAGCGACAGATCCGCGGGCAACGCGGCCCCGGCCTGCGCGACGCCGAACTTGACGTCCGCGCCCATGCGGACGGTGTTGCGGTCGCGCGATCCCACCTCGATGCGGTTGAGGCCTCCCTGGAATCCGAAGTCCACGTTGGGCATGAACGAGAGCCGCAGCTGCGTGAGCAGGCCCAGGGCGTCGTCGCCGCCGGTCACGTAGGTCCCGAACAGGTGGGTGTTGGGGGCGATCGGGGGGGCGGGGCCGAACTGGCCGAAGTCCTGCGAGACGGCAGGCGCGGCGGCGCATTGGAGCGCCAGCGCCGCCACCCACGTCCATGGGGTGCGCATGGGATTCCTCCTCCTTGATGGCCGCGCGGCCGGGTCGCGTGCGGCCCTGCCTGGTTGCGCCCACGGTGGCAGAAGGCCGCGGTGGGCGCAACAGAAAGCTGGGCCGTGAACGCCGGGCCGCGCCCTCAGGCGCGGGGGCCCCAGAACAGCGACCGCCAGGGCGCGTGCACGCCGAAGCCCAGCTTGAGGTAGACCGCCAGCGCGGGCCGGTTGAAGTCGTTGACGAACAGGCAGACGTGGTCCACGTGCTGGAAGAGCCGGTGGCACAGCTCGCCCAGCGCGCGGGTGGCGATGCCCTGGTTGCGGAACTCGGGGGGCGTGTAGACCGCCGAAACCTGGGCGGCGCGGGTCGAGAGCGCCCCGATGGTGGCGCGGAAGCGCAGCTGATCCCCCACGCGCCAGAGGTAGGTGTTCCCCTGGCGGCACTCGCTCTGGACGTGGCGGCGGTAGGCGGCCTCATCCACGCGCAGGGGGTCCTCTTCCAGCTCCTCGCGCCGCAGGGCGATGCCGCTGGCGAACACCAGCGCCTCGTCGGCCGGCTCGGCCGGCCGCAGCTGGGGCAGCCGATGGCGGCCCAGGGAGCGCCGGCCCATGGACATGTAGACTTGGTTCCGGACCAGCCGGGGAGGGGGAAGCCGGCGGGTGAATTCGGGCTCGAATGCCGCCAGCGCCGCCTGCGCTCCCACCAGGTGGCGGCGCGAGGGCAGCTGTGCCGACCGGGCCACCGCCCAGCGCGCCAGCGCCTCAAGGGCCTGGGCGTCGTCCCCCACCGGAGCCACCAGGCCGCCGTCCATGCCCAGGAAGAGCAGGGCTGCGATCTCCTCGCCGCGGCGGGCGGCCCAGAACTCGTCGCGCGGGTGCGCGAGCCCGTCCCGCAGGATCAACGCCTCGAGGAACACGTTGAGCACCGGATCGCGGTCCAGGAAGCGCGTGGCCTCGATCATGCTGGAAGGGCCCAGGCGCTCGATCCGCACCGGGAAGGTCTGGGGCATCACCGCCATGGCGACAGCATGACCCCGGGGCCGCGACGGGGCAAGGGGGTGCGTGCCCGGCGCGAGGGAGATCGCTGGGTGGCGCCGCTCGCGCCCGAGGCGGCGATGCGCGGGTTTACCGTTCGCCCCCCAAACGTGACGCACGCAGGGCACAGGCGCCAGTGGCGAATACTCGGAAGGCCAAGCGTCGTGCGCTCGGGCTCTAGCCCGGGTTATTCATGAGCCCGCGGCCTGCAAGCGCCATCTGCAGGGCATCCGCGGCGTCGTTGGGCCGGCTGCTTCCTCGACGTGTCTCCAGACACGCCTGCGTCGCAGCCGGCCCAACTCCTTGCGGCTGCCCTGCGTCTCGCGCTTTCGGCTCGCGGTTCATGAATAACCCGGGCTAGCCACGGATACCTGCGCAGGCAGGCATGCTGTCCAGGAGCGAGGTGCAATACGTGTTCGGGGACGGTGTGACATCATCCCTCGTTCAGCAGCTCATCGACGAGTTGCGTCATTCGAAGGTGCCAAGGTCCCAGGGGAGTGCGTCGCAGGTCACGCATGATAGCCAGCCGCGCGTCCACAGATCGACACCGCGGTGGGAGCCTCAGGAACCCCAGCCGATTCCAGTCACACTCAAGACCTTCATGCGCAGCGGAACGGATGGAGGCATCTGACGGTGTGCCCTGGCTGCAGGAGTCCATTCTGCCTTGGTCGGGCGCCACCTCCTGATTCTGCGTCGCTTGCCCGTTGCCGCCCAGGCTGTTACAAAACACCCCCGGAGAGGTGCGAGGGCGGCCCTGCCCCCCTCAGCCCGGAACCAGGCGGAGTTCCCTCGAATGGCTGTCGTCAAAGCCCTCGACAACGAGTCCACCCGCTGGCTCGCGGAGTTGCGCGACACGGGGGCCGCCCGGGAGCGGGCGGTTGGGAGACTGCATGCGATGCTGCTCGGGGTGTGGCGCGGGCAGAGGCGTTCCGGCGGCGCGGGGCGCTACCGGCAGACATCGGCGGGGATCTCGACGATCTGTGTATGCAGGCCGCGAACGACGCTACGACGGCGATTCTCGGCAAGCTCGACGGGTTCCGGGGCGCGAGCCGGTTCACGACCTGGGCCTACAAGTTCGCGGTGCTCGAGGTGTCGGTGCGACTGCGGCGCCGCGCTTGGAGCACACGGCGGGTGGCGCTCGACGAGGTGTCGTGGGGGCGGCTTGCCGACGCAGTTCCGGGCACCGAGCAGGCGCTCGAGGAGCGCCAGTTGCTCGCGGCCGTAAGAAGACTGGTCGAGACGACGCTAACCAATCGGCAGCGCTCCGTTTTCCTCGCGGCAGTGGCCGATGAGATCCCGATCGACGTGATCGCGGAGCGCACCGGCAGCTCGCGGGGCGCGGTGTACAAGACGCTGCACGACGCCCGGCGCAAGCTGCGCGATTCCCTGGTCGCGGCCGGCCATCTGGAGGCGGAGTGAACGAGAACCTGCGCGATCGGTTGCTGGGCCGTGGCGCCCGCGATCCGGGCTGCGAGGCCTGCTTCGAGGTGCTGGACCAGTACGCCGAGGCCCTGCTCCGCGCGGAAGACGTCGTCCGGCTGTTCCCGCAGGTCGTTGATCACCTGGCGGGCTGCGAGGCCTGCCGCGAGGACACCGAAGGCCTGCTGGCCGCGCTACGGAGCGGTCCCTCCGGCGAGCCGAGGTAAGAGCCGGCGGATCGCGTACGCGTATGGGTCACGAACGGTCCGGAATTGGCCGGGCCGACACCAGGAGGATTCCGTGACCCTGCACAAGACGACGCAAATCGACGGGCTGACCATCTTCTACCGCGAGGCCGGCAGCCCCTCCAGTCCCAAGCTCGTGCTCCTCGGCGGTTTCCCCGCCTCCTCCCACCAGTTCCGGGACCTCATCCCCGCGCTCGCGGACCGGTTCCACGTGGTCGCGCCCGACTACCCGGGCTTCGGCAACACCGACATGCCCGATCCGGCGGACTTCTCGTACACGTTCGACCGCCTTTCGGAGGTGATCGAGGCGTGGGGCTCAGGAAAGGCAGGAGCGCCTCCTCCGTCGCCGCGTTGCGGCTCTTCCACAGCGCGTTCCGCAGGCCGTCCCACGCTCCGGTGAAGCCCACCTCGTAGGCGTTGGTGTTCTGCAGGATCAGCCACTCCATCCAATCCGGATGCCGCGTCAGGATGCGGAAGCCGACGGGTCCGCCGTAGTCCTGCATGAAGAGGCCGAACCGGTCGAAGCCGATCTTCTCGAGGGCATCAAGCTCGTCTACCAGCACGGCCATCGCGACCTGTCGCGCATCAGCCCCGACAACTGGAACATGGACTTCCGCTTTATGGAGCGTCCCCGGGCACGGCGGGTCCAGCTCGACCTGTTCTTCGACTACCGCACGAACGTGGCGCTTTACCCGAAGTGGCAGGCGTTCCTGCGCCAGCACCGTCCGAAGACCGTGATCTTCTGGGGGCAGAACGACATCTTCTTCACGCCCGAGGGCGGCGAAGCGTACCTGCTCGACCTGCCTGAGGCGGAGCTGCACCGGCTCGACTCGGGGCACTTCGCGGTCGAGGACTCGCTCGAGGAGATCGCGGCGGGGATCCGGCGCTTCTACGACCAGAAGGTGGCCGTCCGGGTGGCGGCCTGAGATGCGGCGCGGCGCCCGGGTTCCGGGCACCGCTGCCCCGCGCGAAGGATGTGCGCGATGTACTTGAAGGAGCTGTGGCGCTATCCGGTCAAGTCGATGGCCGGCGAGAAGCTCGAATCGGTCGAGATTGGACCGCTCGGCCTGTCCGGAGACCGGGCGCTACTCGTGGTGGACGGCGGTGGCCGTGTTCAGACCGCGCGCAACCGGCCGGGGCTGCTTCGCCATCGGGCGGTGATCGCGAAGAGCGGCCGCGTGCTGATCGACGGACTGGACTGGGAGAGTCCCGAAGTCGCGGACATGGTGCGGGCGGCGGCCGGTCCAGGCGCGCGGCTGCGGGCCGTGCCGGATGAGGGTCGATTCGACGTGCTACCGCTCATGGTGACGACCGACGGCGCGATCGCCGCCCTTGGTGTGGATCACCGCCGCCTGCGCCCGAACGTCGTGATCGGCGGCGTCGGCGGGCTCGCCGGGCGTGGCTGGGAAGGCGGTCATCTGGCCGTCGGGAGCGCGGTGATCGGGCTCGCCGACCTGCGCGCGCGCTGCATCATGACGACGTGGGACCCCGAAACCGGCGTCCAGGACGTCGGGGTCTTGCAGCGGATCCGCCGCGTGTTCGGGGGCACCTTCGCCCTGAACGCATGGGCGGCGAAGCCGGGGCGGGTCGCGGTCGGCGATCCGGCGATGTTGCTCACGTCGCTCTCGGAGGTCGAGGCCCCGCGGCTCGGCCGCTACACGCGCTGAAGCTCGATGTCTCCTGAAAGCACATCGCCCCAGCGTCGTAATTCTCTGGGGCGATGGAGCTCGTCGTTTTGCAGACCCTCGCCTTACCCCTTGGCTGTGGCGCCGGGCTAGACGATCTTCTCGAAGATGGTGTCCACCAGCGCGTCGAAGCCCTCGTCGCGCTTGGTCCGCGGCCGCGGCAGTCGCACGGAGGCGTCGGCCACCACGCGCCCGGGGTGCGGCGAGAACACCACGACGCGGTCGGCCATCAGCACCGCCTCCTCGATGATGTGGGTCACCATCACCACCGTCTTCACCGGCAGGTTGGGATCGGCCCACAGCGTGAGGACCTCCTCGCGCAGGTTCGCGGAGGTCAGGGCGTCGAGACCGGCGAACGGCTCGTCCATGAACAGGATGTCCGGCTCCACCGCCAGGGCGCGCGCCAGCCCCGCCCGCTGCTTCATGCCCCCCGAGAGCTCGCGGGGGAAGGCCTCCTCGTAGCCGTCGAGGCCCACCTTGTCCAGGTAGTGGGCGGCCCGCCGGCGCGCCTCGGCGACGTCCACGCCGCGCGCGTGGAGCCCCAGCTCCACGTTGGCCTGGACCGTGATCCAGGGGAGCAGGGCGAAGCTCTGGAACACCATGGCGGCGCGCAGGTTCACGCCCCGCAGCGGCTGCCCCTCGAACCGCACCTCGCCGCGCGTGGGCTCGAGCAGGCCCATCATTAGGCGCAGCAGGGTGGACTTCCCGCAGCCCGAGGGACCCACCACGCACACGAACTCCCCGTCCTGGATCTCCAACGAGACGTCCGCCAGCACCGGGAAGGGCCGCTCCTTGTCGGTGAACTCCTTGTCCACGCGCCGGAGCTCGAGCACCGCGCTCATGCGCTCTCCTGGCGGTAGCGCTCGTTGACGTGGCGGTAGAGGGGCTGCCAGAAGAGCCGGTTGATGAGCACCACCGTCACCACCAGGGTGGCCACGGAGAGGAAGAGCAGCGAGCGGTCGCCCTTGACGTAGGTGGCGCGGTCGATGAGGGAGCCCACGCCCAGCACGGAGTAGGAGCGCTCCCGGAACACGACGTATTCGGAGACGATGAGCGAGTTCCAGCCCCCGCCCCAGGCGGCCACGCTGCCGGTCACCAGGGACGGCATGGCGGCCGGGATCACCAGCTTGCGGTAGATGGCCCGGCGCGACAGGCCCAGCGAGCGCAGCGACTCGTGCAGGTCGCCCGGCACGCCCCGCACCCCGGAGAGCACGTTGAAGAGCAGGTACCACTGCATGCCGGTCATGGCGAGCAGCACCGAGACCACCTCCATGCCGGCGAAGCGCCCGGCGAAGAGGGCCACCAGGAGGGGAAAGAAGGCGGTGGCCGGGATCGAGGCTCCCACCTGGGCCACCAGCGCGAGGCGGTCGGACACCCGGCGGTTGCCGCTGGCCCACAGCGCCACGGGCAGCACCCAGGCGAGCGCCAGCAGGTAGGCCGCCAGGATGCGCAGGGTCGAGAGGCCCAGCGCGGCGGGCAGCAGGCGCGCGTCGGGATGCCAGGGCGGGATGAGGGCGCGCGCCGTGGCCAGCGCGGCCGCCACCCCCAGGGCGGCGAGCGCGGCGCCGAGGAGCCAGCGCAGGCCCCGCCAGGCGCGGCGCGCGAGCGCCCGGGGGCGCTCCAGCGCGCGGCCCAGCGCCGCCGCCGGGAAGAGGCGCCCCACCCGGGCGAGCCCCCGCAGCCCGCGCACCACCAGGGGCAGCGCCAGGTTGGGCAGGACGCTCTCGAGCGGTCCCAAAGCTGGCGGAGCCGCCGCGGCCTCGGCCTGGTAGGTGAAGCGCTCCGACCAGCGCGACAGCGGGCGCCACACCAGGAAGTCCAGCGCCACCACCAGCCCGATCAAGGCGGTCAGCGCCGACGCCGCCACGCCCAGGTCGCCCCGGGCCAGGGCCTGGGCCAGGGAGCTCCCCAGCCCCGGGAGCGTGTAGTTCACCGGACCCACCGCGATGATCTC
The DNA here is from genome assembly GCA_037447075.1 of Candidatus Eiseniibacteriota bacterium. Taxonomy (GTDB): domain Bacteria; phylum Eisenbacteria; class RBG-16-71-46; order RBG-16-71-46; family RBG-16-71-46; genus JBBIHL01. The sequence goes on from JBBIHL010000010.1 coordinate 17,260, forward strand.
GCAGGCGATCAGGAAGTACCACCCGTTCGACCACGAGACGATGCTGTTGTAGACCAGCCGCGGCACGCAGGCGGGGATCAGCAGCCGCCGGAGCTCGAGCCACCCGCGCACCCCCAGGCTGCGCAGCGCGAGCCGCAGGTCGGGGGGGATGGTGGAGAGGCTCTCGTAGATGCCGAAGGCCATGTTCCACGTCTGGCAGGTGAAGACCAGGAAGATGGCCGCCAGTTCCAGCGCCAGCCTCCCGCCGCCCAGCAGCGACACGAACACGTAGATGGCGGCGGGGAAGAAGCCCAGCACCGGCACCGACTGGCCGATGTCGAGCAGCGGCAGGATCAGCCGCGCGGCGCGCGGGCTGGCCGCCGCCC
>JBBIHL010000011.1:0-17369 GCA_037447075.1 Candidatus Eiseniibacteriota bacterium
CAAGCGGGCGGCTACGCCGCAGCCCACCGCGCCGGCCAGGATCCCGACGACGGCGCCGGCGACCGCCAATACAAGGCCCTCGAGGACGAACTGCACCAAGACCTCCTCCCGGCGCGCGCCCACGGCGCGCCCGTGGTGGCCCTGGTGCGCGACAGCTTCGACCAGGGTCTGGCGGGCCGCGCGGGCGTGGCGCTGACCCTGCGCAAGCCCTTCGAGCAGGCGGCGGTCCGGGCGCTGCTGGGCGAGCTGTTCCCGTCGCGCGAGCCGCGGCCATGATCCCCGCCAAGCCCGCCGAGTCCCACAACGGGCACACCATCCTGGTGGTGGACGACGACCGCCGCGTGGTCGAGCTGCTCAACGTGGCCTTGAGCGCCCACGGCTACCGGGTGGTGGCCGCCTTGAACGGCGAGGACGCCGTGCGGGTGGCGGTGCGCGAGCAGCCCGATCTGGTGGTGCTCGACGTCCGCCTGCCCCGCAAGAGCGGGCTGGAGGTGTGCGAGATCCTGCGGCAGGACGCCGAGGACCCGCGCGTGCCCATCATCCTGGTCTCGGGGGCGGTGGACACCGAGGCGCGCGTGGACGCCCTGGCGCGCGGGGCCGACGACTTCCTCATGAAGCCCTTCTCGCCGCGCGAGCTGGTGGCTCGCATCCGCCGGCTGCTGCAGCGCAGCGACGAGCATCGCGAGGCGCGGCGGCGCTGCCGCGAGCTGGAAGGCGAGGTGGGGCGGCTCCAGGACGACGTGCGCCGCCTCAACCAGGAGCTGGGCCGCGAGCTGGGAGTGCGCGAGGTCTTCACCCGCCTGGGCCGGGAGCTGCACCGGACCCTCGAGCAGGAGCCCCTGGCGCGGACCTTCCTGGCGGCGGTGCAGGCGCGGCTCGGCGTGAGCACGGTGGCGCTGCTGCGTGCCGAGCACGAGCGCGATCCGCTCCGGTCCGCCTGCGCGCGCGGGGCCGAGACCGAGCGCCTGGGACGGCTCGCGCTTTCGCCCGACGACGAGTTCGTGCAGCTGGTCTGCGGCCTGGCCCGGCCGCTGCGGCGCGCGGAGCTGGAGCGCTTCCCGGAGCTGGAGCGCGAGGTGAGCATGCTGGCGGCCGCCGGGGTGGTGCTGCTGGCCCCGCTGCTCTCGCCCCGCGGGCTCGAGGGACTGCTGGTGGCCGACGAGAAGCGCGACGGGCAGGACTTCACCCGGGCGGACTTCGACGCCCTGTCGGTGATGTGCGAGGCGGCCGGCTGGGCCCTCCAGAACGCCTCGCAGCTGCTGCAGAGCCACGACGCCTGGCTGGGGCTCGCGGCCAGCGTGGTCGAGGCCCACGAGTCGCGAGCGGGGCGCGCGGGGTTCACGGGCCGGGTGGCGAGCCGGGTCGGGGCGGTGGCGGATCGGCTGGGTCTTCCCGCCGCCGAGCGCCTCACGCTGCGGCGCGCGGCCTGGCTCCAGGCCTTCGTGGAGCTGCTGGGCGCGGGCAGGAACGGGCGCGACGCAGCCGCCACGGCCTGCGTCCTGGACCTCCCCGGCCTCGACGGGGTCGCCGCCGTGATCGGAGAGCCGGAGCGCCCACACGAGTCAGAGCGGGCGCGGCGCCTGGCCCAGGTGCTGCAGGCCGCCCGGCGGTGGGAGGCGCTGCGGGGCGAGGGGGTGGCGGCCGGCCGGGCGCGCGAGCGCCTGGGTCAGGAGCTGGGCGCGGGGACCGATCCCGAGATCCTCGGGGCGCTCCTGCTGACGGCGGTCCCGCAGGCGGAGGATCCCATCGGCGTCTAGCCTTGACTGATCATTCGGCGCAGGCGTGAGCGCGGGATTGCCCGCGACTGGCGCGGCCCAGAGAGAGATTGATGTTCCATTCCTTGGTTCACGGAACGTGGTCCTTGGTTTTCCTGGTCAAGAGGGCCGCCGGCCGCACTCTTCGCGGTCGCCGACCTCCCGGAGCCGCGGGATTCTGATCAATCAAGGCTAGCCGGGCCCCGTTCCGTAGCGGGCCCGCCCGGCTATCGCGTCCCTCCCACGGTGGTCGTTGTGTCGAAGCGCACCGGCGGGGCGGTGCGCGCCTCCTGCGCCACCGCGTAGTAGGGCGACTCCGTGAAGTTGAACATCGTGGCGAAGAGATTGGTGGGGAAGCGCTTGAGCAGCACGTTGTAGCGCTGGACCGTCTCGTTGTAGCGCATGCGCTCGGTGGCCAGTCGGTTCTCGGTGCCGGCCAGCTCGTCCTGCAGGTTCAGGAAGTTCTGGTTGCTCTTCAGCTGCGGGTAGTTCTCCACCACCACCAGCAGGCGCGCCAGGGCCCCGTCCATCTCCTGGCCGGCGGCGATGCGCTCGCCGATGCCGCGGGCTCCGGCCAGCCGGGCCCGCGCGTCGGCCACCGCGGTGAAGACCCGCGACTCCTGGGCGGCGAAGCCCTTCACCGTCTCCACCAGCCGCGGGATCAGGTCGCTGCGCCGCAGCAGCTGGTTGTCCACCTGCGCCCAGCGCTGGCTCACCTCCTCCCGCGTGCTCACCAGCTGGTTGTAGCGCCCCACCACGCAGCCGCCCAGGCTCAACAGGATGAGGACGATCAGGCCGATCGCGATCATCGCGCCACGCTTCATCGCTTGCCTCCTTCGCCGCCCGGCGCGGTTCCGCCGGGCGAAGGGTTGACCCCGGGGTGCGGCGCGGCGCTACCAGCCCGCTCCGCCCCCGCCGCCGCCGCTGCGCCCGCCGCCAAACCCGCCGAAGCCGCCCGAACCACCGAAGCCGCCCGAACCGCCAAAGCCCCCGCCGCCGAACCCGCCGAAGCTACCGAAACCGCCTCCGCCCCACCACCAGGGGGATCGGCGGTAGCGGCGGCGCGGCATCGGGGCGACGCGCCGCTGGACCAGGCTGGAGAGGACGATCAGCGCCAGGAAGACGACCAGGGCCAGGACCAGGCCGGGCGGGGGGCCGCGGCGCCGGCCGTCGGTCGGCTCCTCGCCGCCTGGAATCGTGGTGAGCTGCGCCCGGCGCAGCACCGCGATCACGGCATTGACTCCGGCGCGGATGCCCGCGCCGTAGTCGCCGCTGCGGAAGTGGGGAACGATGCGCTCCCGGGCGATGCGGGCCAGCAGCCCGTCCGGGAGCGCGCCTTCCAGGCCGTAGCCCGTCTCGAACCACACCTTGCGCTCCTCCAGCGCCACGAGCAGCAGCAGGCCGTTGTCCTTGCCCCTGCGGCCGATGCCCCAGCGCCGGAACAGCTCCACCTTGTACTCGGCGGGGTCGAGCGGGGCGGTGGACCGGACGGTGGCCACGGCGAACTGGATGCCGCTCTCGCGCTCGAGCCGTCCCAGGAGTCCTTCCAGCGAGTCGCGGTCGGCGGCTTGCAGCACCCCGGCGAAGTCGTTCACCAGGCCGTGGGGCTCGGGATAGGTTGGCTCGCCCTGCGCGCCGGCGGGCGGCGCCGTGGCGAGCAGCGCCGCCAGCGGTGCCAGGATGAGCCGCGCGGTGGCGCTCACTGCCCGCCGAGCCAGACCTCGGCCTCGGCGCGGGTGCGAACCACGTGGACGGCCCCGAAGAGGTCCTCCACGAAGACCGCGAACATGCGGATCATGCCGAAGAGCGCGTCCCGGTCGGCCACGATCGCGCAGCGGCCGAAGCGGAGCCGTCCACCCAGCTGGCCGATGCGCGCCGCCACGCTCCGCAGCTGCTCGCTGGTCGGCAGCGAGCTGCACTCGGTGAGGTCCAGGAGCACGTCGAGGAGGCCCTCGGCCTGCGGGTCGGCGGCGAGCTCGTCGAAGTGCCGGAGCACCTCGTCGAGGGTCACCTGGCCGGTTCCGGTGGTCCGGATCAGCCTGGACCCGGCGTCAATCGAGTAGCAAACCGGCATCGCGGTGGCCCGCGCATGGCCTCACTGGACCTGGAGCTGGTCCAGGGCCGCCACCAGGCGCTCGATCTCGCCCAGGAAACCCAGGTAGCGCGCCCGCACCTCGCCGGCGGGCGGCGTCTTCTTCTCGCCGTAGCGCATGGCGTAGGCGGCGAGCAGGCCTTCAGCCTGGAGCCCGTAGATGTCGGCCACCTTCTCGAACACCCGCGCGGTGTGGGCCGGGATGGCCTCCCCGCGCAGCCGCAGGAGCGCGCGGAACGGGGCCGCGAAGCTGCTCGAGGCGCGCGCCAGCGTGTCGGCCAGGGCGCGGGTGCTGCGCTCCAGCAGGTAGGTCTGGCGCAACCCGATGAACTTGGCGCGCAGCTCGTGCTCGCACTGCAGCCGCAGGTAGGTGCGCGGGATGACAAGACCGGCGAAGATGTTCTCACCTTCCAGCAGCAGGTGGCCCTCCTGGATGTCGAGGAACTCCATGGGGAAGGAGTCCAGCGACTTCTCGATTTGCGCGCGGGTGAGGAACAGCGGCGAGATGTGCGGCGGACGCGCGGGCTTGGGCAGGGCAACGGCGATCCGCTCGAGCACGTCCCGGCCCAGATGGCGGGCCACCACCAGCACGTTCACGTCGGAGCGCCTGGGGTTGAAGCCCTGGGTGAGCGCGCTGCCGCGGATGTAGGCGCCGAGGAACTCGGTCTCCAGCGCCGGCCGCACCCGGTTCAGCCACCGCCGCGCCGCGTCGAGGATCTCCTTCGAGGGCTCGATGAGCAGCTCGGGCGTGCGGGACATGACGAGCGGCACGCTAGCATCGCAATTCCGCGGGGGCAAGCGAACCGCGGCGGGAACCGGCCGCAACTCATGGCAGGAGGCGCGACCGAAGCCATGCGCTTTGCCGCCGGGCGAGCGGCGCGCCCGGGCCGGGGCCTGTCAAGCCATTTGTTGATGTAACCCTTGAGGTCATCGTCAAGCCATTTGCTTTGTAACCCGACCCTCGGCGCCTCGATGTCGCGCGAGGGCGGCGATGCGGTCGAGCTTCTTCCCGATGGTCCTGGCCAACTCGAACGGATCGGTGGTGGCGCGCAGCCGGAGGAGCTCGGCCACCTTCGCCCGGTCCACGCCGGAGCAGGCGCGCAGCCGATCGAGCGGGGTTTGCGGGCGGTCGTAGATCCGCTGGAGGCGGGAGCCCACGCGCACCTTGCGCCGCAGCTTCATCTAGGACTGGAACAGGTTCATCATCAGCCGCCGCTCGTGGCGGTAGAGGTCGTTCATGAGCCCGACGGCCGCGGGGCTGTCGTAGCGGTCCCAGCCGATCAGCTTGCGCACGTGGTCCAGTTCTTCTGCTCGATGTGGGCGTTGTCGTCCTTCTGCTAGGGCCGGCCGCGGGTGAACTGGATGCGCCCGGTGCGGCAGTAGCGCACCAGGTGGTGGTTGAGGAACTCGCTGCCGTTGTCGGAGTCGATGCCGCAGAGCGCGAACGGCAGGGCCTGACGCATCGCCTCGAGGCCGGCCAGGATCCCGGTCTCGCCCTTGCCCAGCACGGCGTAGGTCTCGGTCCAGGTGGTGTGGATATCGGTCAGGTTGAAGGAGTGGGCCGGGCTTGGTGCGCCCGTAGAGGCGGCGCCGCAGCACCCGCTTGCGGGAGGCCAGCCGGCGGTCGATCTGGCGCGGGCTGATAGCCTGCAGTTGCTGGACCTGCTCGGTGGACAGCGCCATGCGCTGGCGCAGCCACGGCAGCCACAGCGGCAGCATCGCCTTCAGGCGCACCGACCAGGGGTAGCCTGCGGCCTCCCAGAGCTGGGCCAGCGCTTGGATCACGGTCCGGCCATAGCTGGGGCCCCGGGTCCGCCGCGGCCGGGGGTGAGCCTCGGGAGGCGGCCCGTTCAGCAGCCGGATGGCGTACTTGCGGTTGTAGCCGCAGTTCTCGCAGAACTCGTCCAGGATCGTTCCCTTCTGCTCCGCCGCACTCCGGTGATAGCGGCGGTAGATCGCCTTCAGGTACTCCCGTCGTCCCATGCCGGTCATCTCCTGTGTGCCCTCCCTGGCCGGGAGGGTTACCAGTCAAATGACGCGACGATCCAGCCTCGGGTCACATTCTACGCGGCGCGATGCGCCGGGTTGACGGCGACGAGCGGAGCCGATAGGTTGGCGTTGAGTCCAGTGCGCCTGCGGCCGATACCCACAGGCAGCAACCGAGGGACGACACGGAGGGGCCCTCGAAAGATGGAACCTGGCCAGTCCGAAGGACCCGCCTTGGCCAGCTGATGAGCACTGAACCAATGAGCATCCCTTACGCCCGCGAGGTCTATCGCTGCCCCGGGTGCGGCAGCCTTCTCATCGCCCTTCCGGACTGGGGAGGCCCCAGGCCACTGCGTGCCTTTGCCTACCGGCGCCGCCAAGGCGGCTACATCGCAGAGTGCGTGGACCTCGACCTGCTCTCCCAGGGTGAGACCGCCGAAGAGGCAATCCTCCGGCTCCAAGAGGCTACGGCGGCCTACCTGGAAGCGGCGTTCGCCGGAGCCTCCACTGCAAAGCTGATCCTCCGTCCGTCACCGTGGACGCACCGCCTTCACTACCGCTGGCATTGCATCCGTGGGCGGATGGGCTGGCTCTTCCGCCGTCGCCATCGGTCCCATCTCCTGCCCTACACCGAGGAAACCGCCCGACTCCGCTTCTCCCACTGCTAACGGATGGGTGAGCGCCGCTACCCTCCGCTCACCCCCGCAGAGGTTGTTGCCATCCTCCGCGCGCTCGGTTTTACGTTGCTTCGGCAGGTCGGCTCGCACGCCCAGTGGGAGCGGCCCTCGAGCGCGGGGAGGCTCAGGGCGCTGGTGACCGTGGACATGTCTGTGCGCGACTTCTGGCCTGAACTTATCAAGAGCATGATTCGCCAGGCCGGCAGCACGCGAGAGGAGTTCTACGGAGCGACGAAGGCCACCGCGAGGAAGATTGGGCGAAAGTAGACCCGCGCGCCCTCGTGGGGCCCCGCTTGACCCGCCCCCGGCGCACCCTCTACTTTTCTGGTCCGGTCCGCAGCCTGTGTGCCGCCCACCGACGCCGCCATGAGACCCTCGAGGCGCCGCGTTCTCGCCCCGTGACACCGGAGGCAGCTCGGGCCTGCCGCCGGCAGCGCCGGATCGCCGCGCGTCCGGCGGGGTACGAGGAGGATCCTTGCACGAAGTCCTGGTCATCGGCGGCGGGCCCTCCGGCCTGACCGCCGCGATGTTCTGCCGCATGCGCGAGATGTCGGTGCTGGTGGTGGACGCCATGCGGCTGGGGGGGCAGCTGGTGTCCGTCTACGGCGACAAGCCCGTGCACGACTGGCCCGGCTACCACCACGTCATCGCGAACGACCTGGCGAAGACCCTGATCGAGCACGCCCGGCAGCTCAAGGTGGAGACGGTGGAGAGCCAGAAGGTTCTCGACGTCACCAAGCGGGCCGAGGAGGACTTCGAGGCGCTGGCCAGGGACGTGGTGACCCAGGAGGAGCATCGCTACCCGTGCAAGTCGGTGATCATCGCGATCGGCGGAGGCGCGTTCGAGCCCCGCAAGCTGAAGGTGCCGGGCGAGGAGGCGCTGGGCGAGGAGGTGCTCACCTACCGCATGCCCGACCGCGACAAGGTGGCCGGGAAGAGCGTGGTGGTGGTGGGCGGAGGCGACTCGGGCCTGGAGAGCGCGCAGGCCGCGCACGCGGCCGGCGCGCAGGTGACGATGGTCGAGGTCATGCCGCAGTTCAAGGGCATGGAGAGCAACGTCTCGGCGGTGAGCCGTCTGGGCATCCACTGCCACTTCAACTCGCGCATCAAGACCCTGCTGATGGAGAACGGATCGCTCCGCGGCGTCGAGATCCTCACCAAGGGGCAGGGCGCGACGCAGCTTCCCTGCGAGTACCTGGTCGTCAACATCGGCGCGGCGGTGAACTTGGAGGCCGTCAAGCGCTGGGGGATCGAGATCGAGGGCAACCTGATCAAGACCGATAACGAGATGAAGACCTCGGTTTCGGGTATCTTCGCGTGCGGGGACATCGTGACCTATCCGGGGAAGTACAAGCTGCTGGTGACGGCGGCCAGCGAGGGCGCGGTGGCGGCCAACTCGGCCTACCTGTACGTGCGCAAGCCCCAGCGCCTGACGATGACCGACCTCTACACCTAGCCGGGCGCGCGCGGCATCCAACAGCTTCAGAGGCGCAACGTGAAGGACGTCGTCAACGACTTCAGCATCCAGGTGGCCACGGTCAACGGCTCCGGCAGCCAGACCGCCAACACGGTCTTGATGCGCGCCATCTTCCAGATGGGCGTGCCGGTCTCGGGCAAGAACCTGTTTCCCTCCAATATCGCCGGCCTGCCCACCTGGTTCACCATCCGGGTCTCCAGGGACGGCTACGTCGCGCGCCGCCGCGACAGCGAGATCCTGGTGGCCATGAACCCGGAGACCGCCGCGGAGGACGTGGCGGGCATGAGGCCGGGCTCGATGATCGTGCTCAACGAGGCCATCAAGGTGCCGCCCGTGCCCGAGGACCGGGTGGTCTACCGGGTGCCCTTCGCCAAGCTGGTGGAGCCCATCACCACCGACGTCAAGCTGCGCCGGCTGGTCTCCAACATCGTCTACGTGGGGGTGGTGGCCGAACTGCTGGGCGTGGACAAGCAGGAGATCGACCGGGCGCTGGAAGCGCAGCTGGGTCGCAAGAAGAAGGCGCTGGACCTCAACCGTGCAGCCCTGCAGGCCGGTTACGAGTACGCGCGCGCCAACCTCCCCAAGCGCGCTCCCTACCGCGTCGAGCGCCTGGACAAGACCGCGGGGCTGATCCTGATCGACGGCAACTCCGCCGCCGCGATCGGCGCGCTGTTCGGCGGGGTCACGGTGGTGACCTGGTACCCGATCACGCCGTCCTCCAGCCTGGTGGAGACGTTGATCGACTACCTGGGGCGCTACCGCCGGGACCCGCGGACCGGGAAGGCGACCTACGCCGTGGTGCAGGCCGAGGACGAGATCTCGGCGATCGGCATGGTGCTGGGCGCGGGCTGGGCGGGCGCGCGCGCCATGACCTCCACCTCTGGCCCGGGCCTCTCGCTCATGACCGAGTTCGCCGGCTACGGCTACTACGCCGAGATCCCCGGCGTGATCTGGGACATCCAGCGCATCGGCCCCAGCACCGGGCTGCCCACGCGCACCTCGCAGGGCGACCTCCTGTTCGTGAGCCAGCTGTCGCACGGCGACACCCGGCACGTCGTGCTGCTGCCCTCCTCGGTGCGCGACTGCTACGAGTTCGCCCAGGCGGCCTTCGATCTGGCCGAGCGGCTGCAGACTCCGGTGTTCGTGCTCTCCGACCTGGACCTGGGCATGAACAACTGGATGAGCGAGCCGTTCCCCTACCCGGAGAAGCCCTGGGACCGCGGCAAGGTGCTCACGGCCGAGCAGCTCGAGGCACTCGGGGCCTTCGACCGCTACCGCGACGTGGATGGCGATGGCATCCCCTACCGCACGCTCCCGGGGACGAACCACCCGCTCGCCGCCTACTTCACGCGCGGCTCGGGCCACGACGAGAAGGCCCGCTACTCGGAGCGCCCGGACGACTACGTGCGCAACATGGATCGTCTGGCGCGCAAGTACGACACCGCCCGCGCGCTGGTGCCCAAGCCGGCCGTCGAGGACCACGGGCGCAAGGTGGGGCTGCTGGCCTACGGCTCCACGCACTGGGCCATGGGCGAGGCGCGCGACCAGCTGCGGGCCGAAGCCGGGCTGGAGACCGACTACCTGCTGGTGAAGGCCCTGCCCTTCGGCGCGGAAGTCCGCGCCTTCGTGGAGCGTCACGCGCGGGTCTACGTGGTGGAGCAGAACCGCGACGCCCAGATGGCGGCGCTGCTGCGCCTGGAATACCCGGCGCACGCCGCCCGCATCCGGTCGGTGCTGCACTACGACGGCCTGCCGGTGGACGCGCGCTCGGTGAGCGACGGCGTCAAGGCCCAGGAGCGCGAGGGGGTGCTGGTGTCATGACCGACGCCTCGGCCCAGGTCCCGACCAACCGCGTGGGGCTCACCAAGGCCGACTACGAGGGCAGCAAGAGCACGCTGTGCCCGGGCTGCGGCCACAACGCCATCACGGCCGCCATCGTGCAGTCGGCCTACGACGTGGGGCTGGAGCCGCACCGCGTGGCCAAGCTCTCGGGCATCGGCTGCTCCAGCAAGACCCCGGCCTACTTCCTGAAGTACTCGCACGGCTTCAACGCCGTGCACGGCCGCATGCCCTCGATCGCCACCGGGGTGCACCTGGCCAACGGCAAGCTGCTGCTGATCGGGGTCTCGGGCGACGGCGACACCGCCTCGATCGGCCTGGGCCAGTTCTGCCACCTGGTGCGGCGCAACGTGCCGGTCGTCTACATCATCGAGAACAACGGCGTCTACGGCCTCACCAAAGGGCAGTTCTCCGCCACCGCCGACATCGGCAGCACCACCAAGTCCGGCGCCATCAACCGCCTGATGCCGGTGGACTGCTGCGCGCTGGCGCTGGAGCTGGGCTGCGGCTTCGTGGCGCGGTCGTTCTCCGGCGACCAGAAGCAGCTGCGCCCGCTCCTGCAGGCGGCCTACGCCCACCGCGGCACCGCGGTGGTTGACGTGATCAGCCCCTGCGTCACCTTCGCCGACCACGAGGGCTCCTCCAAGTCCTACGCCGCGGTGAAGGAGCACGACGCGCCGCTCCACGACATCGAGTACGTGCCCTACTTCGAGGACATCCACGTGGACTACGAGCCGGGCGCCGTGCACGAGGTGGAGATGCCGGACGGCTCGGTCGTGCTGCTCAAGAAGCTGGCCCAGGACTACGACCCCACCGACCGGGCGCGCGCCCTGCAGGTGATCCGGGAGGGCGCGGCGGAGGACAAGCTGATCACCGGCCTGCTCTACGTGGACCCGGCCCAGAAGGGGTTCGACCACGAGCTGGGGCTGGTGGACGAGCCACTCGCCTCGCTGCCGCTGGAGCGCGTGCGCCCTGGCCGCGAGGTCCTCGACGAGATCATGGCGTCGCTGCGCACGGGAGGGTCGTAGCCGCGACGCCCCGGGCCGCCGGGCCCACCCGACCGGCACCCGCCATGGGCATCCCGCTCTACCAGGTGGACGCCTTCGCCGACGAGCCCTTCGCCGGCAACCCGGCCGCGGTCTGTCTGCTGGAGCGGGAGCGCGACGCCGACTGGATGCAGAAGGTGGCGCGCGAGATGAACCTCTCCGAAACCGCCTTCCTGGCGCCGCGCGACGACGGCCACGATCTGCGCTGGTTCACGCCCGCCGTGGAGGTGGACCTGTGCGGGCACGCCACGCTGGCCAGCGCCCACGTGCTGTGGGAGACCGGGCGCCTGGCGCCCCAGGCGGCGGCGCGCTTCCACACGCGCAGCGGCCCGCTCGCCTGCCGGCGCGGGGCCGAGTGGATCGAGATGGACTTCCCCGCCAAGCCCGAGAGCCCCGCCCCCACGCCGCCGGGGCTCCTGCCGGCGCTCGGCGCCGCCGCGCTCTACGTGGGCCGCAACGTCTTCGACTACCTGGTGGTGGTGGACGGCGAGGAGGTGGTGCGCGGGCTGCGGCCCGACCTGCCGTCGCTGGGCAAGCTGCCGGTGCGGGGGGTCATCGTCACCGCCCGCGCCGAGTCGGCGGGCTACGACTTCGTCTCGCGCTTCTTCGCGCCGGCGTCCGGGGTTCCGGAGGACCCCGTCACCGGGTCGGCGCATTGCGCGCTGGGCCCGTTCTGGGCCAAGCGCCTGGGGAAGGATACCCTGGTGGGCCGCCAGCTCTCGGCGCGCGGCGGAACCGTCCGGGTGCGGGTGGACGGCGAGCGCGTGTTCCTGGGCGGCAAGGCGGTGACCGTGCTCAAGGGAGAGCTGGTGTAGGGGGCTTCGCGCGGCGGTTTCGGCCGCCCGGCCCCTTCATTCCAGCAGCCCGCTCAACCAGTGCATGACGTTCAGGGCGAGCTGCTGGTTGTCGGTCCCGGCGACGTTCATCCCCATCTTGAACTCCCGCGGTTCCCGCCCCGAGGCGGCCGGGAAGCGGACGACCTGGGCGGAGAACATCGCCGCCTCGCCCATCACCGCCACCCGCCCCTTGCCCACCTCGAGCGCGATCCCCTGCGCCCGCCCCGCGGCGGAGACCCCCGCGGCGGCCCGGAGGCCCCGGCTCGGCACGTCCACCGCCTGGTCGGAGAGCCGGAGGAAGGCGGCGCTCCCCTCCGGGCCCTTCAGCGACTGGCCGGTGAAGGCGATCACGCGCCGGATGCGCTCGGTGCTGTCGCGTCCGCGCGTGATGGGGTGGTCGCCGAGCAGGCCGTTGGCCCGGCTGTAGACCAGGATGGACGGGCCGCCCGCACCGGGCTCGGCATGGGCCGAGTCCAGCGTGAACCCCCCGCTCATCCCGACGCCGAAGCGCCGCGCCAGGATCTCGGCGGCCGCCCCGAAGGGCGCGTGGTCGGCGATCAGCAGCAGGGAGCCGCCGGCCTTCACCCACTCCAGTACGGCATCGCATTCTTCCGGCGAGAAGGCGGGGTCGCTGGTGTCGGGGTGCGCCGGGTCGAAGGCGCCCAGGGCGTTGGCGATGATCAGCACGTCGTAGCCGGCGAGCGCGTCCTTGCCGAACGACCCGTGGTTGGGCGTCACCGCGTAGCCATCGTTGCCGATGAGCTGGGCGAAGGGGCGGTATCGCCCCGCGCTGGTGTGGAAGTTCTGGTGCGCCTCGTCGAACAGCACCCGCGGGTGCCGGTCGGGGTAGGCCGGCCGGGCCACGTGGGGGACGAAGGTGCCGTCCGCCATCTGCTGCGAGGCGGCGGGGCCGGCCGCGAGGACGAGCGCGGCGGCGAGGGGGAGGGCGACGCGGTGGCGGGGCCTGGACCCTTGGGACATGTGCTCCTCCGTTCCGGCCGGATCGTTCCATCCATTCAACGGGCTGGCCGTCCGCCGGGTTGCAGTGTAGCTCCTGGACCGCGCCGCCCGCTTCGGGGTGGACCCCGGGCGGCCGCCGGCCTACCATACCGCCGGTCCGCGCCGCGGCGTTGTCGCCGGCGCGGCGAACGCGACGCCTTGAGGAGGCAAAGGATGGCCGACGATCGCTACGCGATGCTGCGTCCCCCGGGCCCGACCCCGGCGAACGAGATCTGCTCGTGCTCGGGGACGCCTGCCGTCAAGCTCATGAGCGTGCTGGGCCACAACCCCGTGGCTTGCGTGGCCTGCAACCTCGAGGTGGCCCCGGAGCGGCTCGAGCTGCCGCCCAAGCTGGTCGAGGCCATCGCCCACTGGCGCAGCGTCCAGGACGCCCTCTACCGCCTGTGGCTGGACTCGGGAGCCTACCAGGAGTGGGCCGCGGGCGAGTTGCGCGCCATCGCCAGCCCCGCCAACCGTCTGGGCCGAGCGGTGCAGGGGCAGCTGAACCGCCTGCGCCGCTGCTACTACTGGTATTTCCAGGACGAGTCGGCGGCGGACTTCGCTCCCATCTCCAAGTGCCCCTCCTGCGGCGGCGAGATGCAGCCCTACGAGGGAGGCGTCATCCCGCAGCGGGCGTGCGAGGAGTGCAGCATCCTCTGCGCGGGGCCATAGGCGCATCCACCTGGGCCATGTTCCACGCCTCTGCTAGTATGCGGCCTCTCCCATGGACGCCCTCACCCGCTACCTCCAGGAGAACCAGGACCGCTTCGTCGAGGACCTGAAGCAGGCCCTCCGCATCCCCAGCGTCTCCGCCAAGCCCGAGCACAAGGCCGACGTGGAGCGCTGCGCCCGGCACATCGCCGGCGAGCTCGGGCGCGTGGGCATGACGCGCGCCGAGGTGATCCCCACGGCGGGGCACCCCATCGTCTACGCCGAGTGGCTGGGCGCGCCCGGCAAGCCCACGGTGCTCTTCTACGGGCACTACGACGTGCAGCCGCCCGAGCCGCTGGAGCTGTGGGAGACGCCGCCCTTCGAGCCCACCACCCGCGACGGCAAGATCGTGGCCCGGGGCGCGTGCGACGACAAGGGTCAGGTCTACATGCACCTCAAGGCCATCGAGTCGCACTTCCGCGTGGCCGGCGGGCTGCCCGTGAACCTCAAGATGGTGATCGAGGGCGAGGAGGAGGTGGGCAGCGAGAACCTCGAGGCCTTCCTGCGCCAGAACGCGGCCCAGGTGGGCGCCGACGTGCTGGTGGTCTCCGACACCAACATGCTCGACGCGGCGCAGCCCGCGCTGTGCTACGGGCTGCGCGGCATCCTCTACTGCGAGGTCGAGCTGCGCGGCCCGCGGCGCGACCTGCACTCGGGCGAGTTCGGCGGGGCCGTGCCCAACGCGGCCAACGCCCTGGCCGCGCTGATCGCGGCGCTCAAGGACGGCGACGGCCGCATCACCGTGCCGGGCTTCTACGATCGGGTGCGGCCGCTCTCCAGGGAGGAGCGCGAGGCGCTGCGGCGGCTGCCCTTCGACGCCCAGGCGTTCCTGGCGGAGGCGGGAGTGAGCGTGGACGTGGGCGAGCGCGGCTACGCCACGCTGGAGCGCGTCTGGGTCCGGCCGACGCTCGACGTCAACGGCATCTGGTCGGGCTACACCGGCGCCGGCAGCAAGACGGTGATCCCGGCGGTGGCGCACGCCAAGGTGAGCATGCGGCTCGTCCCGGACCAGGAGCCCGCGGAGCTGTTCCCGCGCTTCGCGGCCTACGTCAAGAAGCTCGCGCCGCCCGGGACCACGGTGACGGTGACCGACATGCACAGCTGCAAGCCCTTCCTGATCTCCCCCGAGCATCCCACGGTGCGCGCGGCGCAGCGCGCCCTGGAGCGCGCCTGGGGGAAGCCCGCCGCGCTCATCCGGGAGGGGGGATCGGTGCCGGTGATGAACACCTTCAGCGAGATTCTGGGTCTGCCGTGCGTGCTGATGGGCTTCGGGCTGCACGACGACCAGGTCCATGCCCCCAACGAGAAGTTCTCCCTCACCAGCTTCCACGGCGGCACGCGCAGCGTGGCCTACCTCTACGAGGAGCTGGCCCGCGGCTAGCCGCTCCCGCGCGACGCCGCGCCCGGCGGCGCGGCGCGTCACCCATCGGGCCTGAGCTCCGGCGCCCCGGCGATGCACGAGCTGCCGGTCCTGCGCGAGCTGGTCATCCTGGCGGGCTGCTCGCTCGCCGTCATCCTGCTGTTCCAGCGGCTGCGGCTCCCCGCCGCGGTGGGGTTCATCGCTACCGGCGTGCTGATCGGGCCGGGCGGGCTGCGCCTGGTGCGCGAGCCGCAGACCATCGAGACGCTGGCCGAGCTCGGGGTGGTGCTGCTGCTGTTCACGGTGGGCCTGGAGTTCTCGGTGGCCGACCTGCGGCGGCTGGGCCGGCGGGCCCTGATGGCCGGGGCCCTGCAGGTCGTCCTGACCGCGGCGCTGGCGGGCGCGGCGGTCGGCCTGTTCCGCGTCCATCCGGGCCAGGCGCTGTTCCTGGGGATGCTGGTCTCGCTCTCCAGCACCGCGCTCATCCTCAAGCTGCTCACCGACCGCAACGAGCTGGCGGCGCCCCACGGGAGGGTCGCCACCGGGGTGGCGCTCTTCCAGGACCTGGCGGTGATCCCGTTCGCGGTCGCCACGCCGCTGCTCGGCGCCTGGGCCCGGGGAGGACGCGCGCCGGGCCTCACGCTGGATGCGGCGCTGCACGCGCTGGCGGTGGTGGCGGGAACCGCCCTGGTCTTCCTGCTCGCCCGCCGCGCGATCCCCTGGCTGCTGGTGCGGGCCTCCCGCCAGCGCACGCGGGAGGCGTTCCTCGCCGGCGTGGTGGTGGTGGCGCTGGGCTCCGCCTACCTCTCGCACCGCATCGGCCTTTCGCTCGCGCTGGGCGCGTTCCTGGCGGGCATCGTGCTGGCGGACTCCGAGCTGCGCCCCCAGGTGGCCGCCGACGTCATCCCCTTCCGCGACTCGTTCTCGAGCGTGTTCTTCATCTCGATGGGGATGCTGTTCCTCCCCGCGCAGGCGATGCGCGCGCCGGGCCTGGCGGCGGGCGCGACGCTGGGCATGGTGGCGCTCAAGCTGCTGGCGGCGACGGTGGCGCTGCGCGTGGCCGGGTTCCCGCCCCGGGTGGCGATCGCGGCGGGGCTGGCGCTGGCGCAGGTCGGGGAGTTCTCCTTCGTGCTCGCGCGCTCGGGGGCCTCGGTGGGACTGCTGCCTGAACCCTGGGGACAGGGTTTCTACGCGGGCGCCGTCTTCTCCCTGCTGGTCACGCCGTGGCTGGTCGCCCGGGCGCCCGACTGGGCGCTGCGTGCCGAGGCGGCGCTGCGCCGCTTCCGCGTGCAGCCGCTCCTCCCGGTCGAGGAGGGCGAGGCGGTCGCGGCCTCGCCCCTGCTCAGCGACCACGTGGTGATCGCGGGATTCGGGCTCAACGGCCGCAACGTGGCGCGCGTGCTGCGCGCGGTGCGGGTGCCCCACCTGGTCCTCGACCTCTCGTCGGACCACCTGGCGCTGTGCGCCGCCGAGGGCAGCCGGTCCCTGCCGGGCGACGCCACCCGGCCCGAGGTCCTGCGCCAGGCCGGCGCCGCCCGGGCGCGCGTGCTGGTGCTCGCGCTCTCCGATCCCGTCGCCACCAAGCACGCCAGCCGGCTGGCGCGGCAGATGAACGCGCGCCTGTTCATCGTGGTGCGCACCCGCTACGTGGCCGAGATTGACGAGCTCTACGCCGCGGGCGCCAACCTGGTCATCCCCGAGGAGTTCGAGACCTCGATCGAGATCTTCACCGCGGTGCTGCGCGAGTTCCACGTCCCCCACAACATCGTCCAGGCCCAGATCGAGCTGCTGCGCCAGGAGCGCTACTCGCTGCTGCGCGGCCGCAAGCTGCCGGGCTCGGTGGTGGAGCAGCTCGACGCCATCCTGGCCGAGGGCACCACCGAGACCGTGCTGCTGCTGCAGCACTCGCCCGCCGTGGGGCAGACCCTGGCCGAAGCGGGGTTGCTGGGGTCGCCCGACGGCCACGTGGTGGCCGTGGTCCGCGGCGGGCACGCGATCACCTCGTTCGACGACGCCTTCCGGCTGCGGGTGGGCGACACGCTGGTCCTGACCGGCGCCCACGCCGCCATTGACGCCATGATGGAGAGGCTGGCGCCGCCTGTCCGCGGAGGGCCGGGGCAGGCGATATAATGCACGGCCGCGGTCCCCCACCCGCCCGATCCCATGACGCCCCGCCCCGGCTTCTCCGCCCGCCATGCGCTCGGACTGGCGCTGGTGGTCGCAGCGCTCCCTTGCCGGCCCGGCGTCGGCGTCGCGCAGGATGCGCGGCTGCTCGTGCTGCGGGGGCGCGTGCTCCAGGAAGGGGGCGCGCCCGTGGAGCGGGCCCGCGTCGTGGTGCGCGGGACGCGCAGCGCGAGCGCCGTCACGGACGCCGGCGGTTTCTACCAGCTGGAGGTCGGGCTGCGGACGCCCTCGCGGCCGGGATCGCGCGGCCTCGAGCTGCGGGTGACGGCGGAGAAGCCGGGCTGGAGGCTGGAGCTGCCGGGCGGCGTTCCCGCCCTCGAGGTGCGGGTGCGATGCGAGGCCCCGGGTGCGTGCAGCGTGAGCGCCAGCGACGCGCGGGTGGGGGAGGCCTTGAGCCGCTGCCTGGCG
>JBBIHL010000012.1:0-8874 GCA_037447075.1 Candidatus Eiseniibacteriota bacterium
GTCCACCCGCGGCCGGGCGAGCCCGCGCCGCGCGACCGCGTCCGGCTCGACCGGCTGCGGCAGGTCGAGGGGCGCGCCACCGCCCACGACGTAGCCGCCGGGCCTTCCCACCGCGCCCACGGCGAGGTTGAGCGCGACCACCGCCATGGCGGTGGCGAGCCCCTCGCGCCCGGCGAGGGCCTGCGGACCCACGAGCGCGACCGGCTGTCGGCTCATGCCGAAGGCGCGACCCAGGCGGAACAGCTCGCTCACCGGCACGCCCGTGACGCGGCTCGCCTCCTCCGGGCTGTAGCGGCGGCGGATGAAGCTCTCGAACCCTTCCGGCCCGTTCGATCCGCCGCGCGGCCCGCGCCAGCCGGTGGTCCACCGCTCGAGGAACGAAAGGTCCAGCAGCCCTTCCATGACCAGGATGTAGACGAGGCCGAGCGCCAAGGTCGCCTCGGTGCCCGGACGGACGGCCGTCCAGAGGTCCGCGCGCGCGGCGGTCGGCGAGAGGCGCGACCCCACGAAGGCCAGGGTCACGGCGCGCGATGTCGTCGCGCCCCGCAGCCTTCCCCACGCCTTGCTCTGCCACACGGGGTGCCCGTCCGTCTCGAACAGCTCGTGGCCGAAGCTCAGGATGAAGTCGGAGTGGGCGAGGTCGGCGGCCGGCGGTCGCTCGGCTCCCGCCACGTAGGCCCACGCGTCGCGCCACGCCTCCGCGGGGGCCGCGGTGACGAGGTTGGGACTGCCGAAGGCGCGCAGCACGCGCTCGATCCAGAAGCGGGTGAGCGGCGAATCCCCGCGCTCCAGCACCGCCATCGCTTGCGGCTTCCCCTCGGACCGCAGGCGCCGCAGCACGACCGCCATCTCCTCCAGGGCCTGATCCCACGCGATCGGGGCCCACTTCCCCGACCCCCGCGCCCCCGCGCGGCGCAGCGGGCTGCGGAGCCGGTCGGGGTGGACGAGCTCCTGCAACAACGAGAGCCCGGCCGGGCAGAGCCCCCCGGCGCTCGCCGGGTCGGTGCGGTTTCCCTCGACGCCTACCGGGAGCCCGTCCACCAACCGAACGCGCACGCCGCACGCCGCCGGGCACAGCCGGCAGAGCGTGGGCACCCAGCTCTCGACGCCCGCGCCGCGGGGAGCGGGCAGCGCCCCCTCCTCGACCATCGCGAACAGCCGATCGGCGAGCCAGCCGGTGGACGCCGTCGCCGCTCCCGCCGCCGCCAGCGTGGTGAGGAACTCGCGCCGCGTGAGCCGGCTCATGGCCCGCTCCCCGATGCGGTCACCGGTGGCACTGGACGCAGTCCACGCCGGCGAAGCGGCTGTGGCTCTCCTCGTGACAGCGGATGCAGGCGGTCATTCCCCGGCGGCCCGCGAAGGGACTGGCATCCGCCGGAAACGGCTCGGAGCGCCTCTCCACCTCGCCGTGGCAGGCCGGGCAGGACAGCTTGCCGAGCGCCACGTGCCGCCGATGCGAGAAGTAGACGTGCGGGCGGAGGGCGTAGGAAGGCAGCCAGCGCACGTCGCGGCCGCTCTCGGCGGCGAGGCGGATCCTCGCCTCCTCCGGCGACTCGTAGAGGACGTCCTCGTGGCAGCGCCGGCAGGTGGCGCCGGTGGGAAGCGTGGCGCCTTGCCCGGTGGCGGCGCTCGGGTGGCACAGGGAGCAGGGAACGCCGTTGTCGGCGTGGAGGCGGTGGTTGAAGGCGATCGGCTGGGAGCGCGCGGGGGAACAGCCGGCCCACGCGGCCAGGGCCAGCGACAGCGCCGCAACCGCCCCCAGCCCGCCCCCCGCCCCGCTCCCGGCGCCGCGCCGGTTCCCGATCCGGGACCCTCTCCGTGCCAGCGTCCCATCCGGTGGCAGCCCGGACTCCGGCCTCCGGGGTCGGTCTGCCTCACCGGGCCCGCTCACGACTCCCCTCCCACGCCCGCCCACGCCGTGCCGCCGGCACATGCCGCCTCACATCTTGGGCTTCAGCTCCGCGGTGACGGCGCCCTCCTTGGGCACCGTCACCTCCCACGAGCCCTCGAGGAACTTCCGGTTCCAGACCCGGAGGGCGTACTTGCCCTCGGGCACGCCCGGGATGGCGAAGAGCCCGCTCTTGTCGGTGACGGCGAAGTAGGGGTTCTGCAGCACCACCACGAACGCCTCCATCTCCGGGTGGACGTTGCACAGCAGCACCGGCGAGCAGCCGAGCTTGTCGAACTTCATCGAGCGCATCTCGCCCTTGGGCCAGGTGCCCAGGTTGAACTTGTTGGCGCACTTGTCCGGCGTGAACACGTTGTGGAGCACCTGGTCGCTGTTCAAGAAGTCCACCGTGCTGCCCGCCACCACCGGGAGCACGTGCGGGACGAACGTCAGGTTCTTCTGGTCCATGGTCGCGTGTTCCTTGGCGGGCGGGAACTCGCCGGCTGCCTTCTCGACGTAGACCACCATGTTCGCCAGGCTGCGGGCGCGCGGGACCGCGACCTTGCCCTTGATGGCGCCGGCGAGCGCCGGCCCGCCCGGCACGACGAGACAAGCCCCCAGGATCGAAACGACCCACTTCCAGTTCATGACTTGACACCTCCAGCGGCCCAGGACGCGCGCGACCGCGCCGGTCGGCCTAGAGACTGAAGTCGAGGCGCGCCGTCAGGCGCTCCTCGTCCATCTTCCGCACGTCGTAGTCGCTGAGCGGCCGCTTGTACTCGAGCGTCAGTTTGACGTTGGCCCGCACCACGCCCACGACGCCGGGGATCAACGTGGTCTGCGGGTCGGTCGCGTCGTCCGTGTCCTCGTCGGTGGACTCGTAGCGGGCGAGCCCGATGAGCCAGGGGAAGACCACGTACTGGCCTTGCACGTACCACGCCAGGCTCTTCCGGTCGGGAGACCCGGCGATCTCGGAGTTCATGCCGAGGACGGTCGCGTTCAGGATGGCGCGTTCGTACCACAGGTCGGCCGTCCCGGCCCAGGCCGTGAGGTCTTCCTTCTCGGCAAACGTGGCGCCCGCGACGCGGCCCCGGTAGACGAGGCCGCCGAGGGTGGCGTTGTTGTCGCGGTAGAACGCCGAGGTCTCGCTCGCCTGGCCCTCGGTTCCGCCGATCTCCCCGAGCCCGCCGATCTTGTAGGTCGCGCGGGCGTAGACGTCCTTGTCGCGATTGAGATCCACCGTGCCCTGGCCGTTCACCAGGCCGGCGGCGTATCGCCAGCCGCCCTTGCCCCCCGCCCCGTTGCCCGCCCCCCAGACCTCCAGGCCCGACTGCTCGTCGTGGAGCATCCAGCCGTTCCGCTCATGAGCCGGGGAACGTTGTAGTCGGTGGGCGTGAGCCGCAGGTGGCTCGGCGTGGGGTCGGGGCTGAGGATCCCCAGCGAGACGTTGACCGCCGGGGCCTGGTTCCACTGCAGCCGGAACGGCAGCGCGATCTCGACCTCGCCGTCCTCCAGCTCCAGCTCGACCTCGCCAAAGAACGAGAAGTCCTCGCCCAACGTGCCACCGTAGAGCAGCTCGGCCTCCTGCGGGAACTCGAAAGTGGTGTTGGCCACGGTGTCGGGCTGGCTGAAGGCCGCCACGAACCTCCCCACGGCGTGCACCGAGAAGGGCGCGGTACCCGGCATGTCGGAGGGCCAGATGGCGTCGGGCCAGACCTGCTTGTAGGCCTCGCTGCCCAGGCTGACGGGCTCCTCCTTGCGGAAGTTCTCGTCGCCCCCCGGGTAGCGGAATCCCTGGTTCCGGAAGGCCTTCCCGAACCCGTTGAGCTGCGGGAAGGCGTAATGGCAGGTCGAGCAGCTGGTCTGGTACTTCCGGCTGAACGACGGGATGGACCAGGCCACCGCGGCGCTCACGGCGATGAGCAGAAGGATCGCGAGGACCACTCGTGCATGGAACCTCATGGGTTTTGCCCTCCCTCCACGTGCTGGTCCCGGGCCGGCTCGCCCTGCATGGCCCCCGCGATGGCGCGCCGCAGCGCTTCGAGCAGGTCGGGACCCACCTCGCTGCCGGATACCCGCGCAGCGGCGATCATGTAGACGGTGAGCGCCAGCTCGTGCGCGAGCGCCGGCTTTCGCGCCCGCTTGCGCCCGGCGTGCTGCCCCGTCACCGCCAGCGATCGACGGAGGCCCAGGTAGAACTCGCCGATCAGCTCGCGATCCGTGGCCGCCTCACCGAGGTGCTTGCGGAGCGCCGGCTCCATCGCCCGGATCAAGCTCAGGGCGAGTCGGTCGTGGCTCTGGGCCTCCATCAGGGGCCACGACCAAGCAAGGGGCCTGCCGGACCTCGGCGGGGGGTGCAGCCGAGCGCCGGCCCGCACGGGCACAGCGGGTTGCGCAGGTTTCCGGCGCGGTGGACGGGGAATCGGGACGCCCGAGATGGCAGCTGCGCGAGGTCCGGCCGGCCCCCAACCTCGCAGGGCTGCGAGTCCAGGGTCCCGGCCCTCGGGGCCGATCGCTACAGGTCGAGCGCCTTCAGCCGCCGGTAGAGCGTCGAGACGTCGATCCCCAGGCGACGCGCCGCCTCCTCGCGGTGTCCCTCGACGGCGGCGAGGACCTGGCGGATGTGCTCCCGCTCGTAGGCCCGGAGCGCGGTCCGCAGGTCGTCCGAGAGTTCCGGGCAGTGAAGGTCGGCGGTCAGCTCGGCCGGCAGGTCGCCCACGCCCAGGTAGGCGTCCTCGGCCAGCAGGATCGCCCGCTCCAAGGTGTTCTCCAGCTCCCGGACGTTGCCGCGCCACGGTGCGCTCAACAGCACGCGCATCGCCGCGTGATCCACGCCGAGCACCCGGCGCTTCAGCCGGGCGTTGAGCCGCGAGAGGAAGTGCTCGACGAGCGTCGGAATGTCGTCGCGGCGCTCGCGAAGCGGGGGCAGCACGATCTCCACCACGCGGAGCCGGAAGAAGAGGTCGTCGCGGAAGCGTCCCGCGGCGACCTCCGCCGCGAGGTCGCGCTGGGTGGAGGCCACGAGCCGGGCCCGGGTCGGGATGGGATGGGTCCCGCCCACCCGCATCGCCTCCCGCTGCTCGATGGCGCGCAGGAGCTTGGGCTGCAGCTCGAGCGGCAGATCCGCGACCTCGTCGAGGAACAGCGTGCCGTCGGCGGCCAGCTCGAAGTAGCCTGGCTTGCCGTGGAGCGCGCCGGTGAAGGCACCCTTGACGTGTCCGAAGAGCTCGCTCTCGAACAGTTCCCGCGGGATCGCCGCGCAGTTGACCGCGACGAAGGGACGCTCCGGTCCCGGGCCGCGTTCGTGGAGCTCCCGCGCCACCAGCTCCTTGCCGGTGCCGCTCTCCCCCCGCACCAGCACGATGCTGTCGGTCGGCGCGACCTTGGCGATGAGTCCGCGTATCTTCTCCATGGCCTGCGACGCGCCGACCAGGCGTCCGCCGGTGCGGGCCTCGGACACCTCGCGGCGCAGGTAGCGTACCTCCGAGCGCAACCGGCGGTGCTCCAGGCAGCGCTCCACCCGGCGGAGCAGGTCCTCGGGCACCACCGGCTTGACCAGGTAGTCCAGCGCCCCGCGGCGGAACGCTTCCACCGCGGTCTCCAGCGTGCCGTAGGCGGTGAGCACGATCACGGGAAGCTCGGGATGGAGCGCGACCAGCCGATCCACCACCTGAACGCCGCCCATACCGGGCATGACGAGGTCGCACAGCACCAGGTCCGGCTCCTCTTCCTCGGCGTGGCGCAGCCCCTCCTCCCCGCTTCCCGCCGTCCGGCAGACGTGGCCCTGCTGCCGCAGCAGGCTGGCCAGGTCCTCGCGGAACATGTCCTCGTCGTCGATCAAGAGGATGCGAGCGCTCACGGCCGGGATCTCTCTCGAGCCGCAGCCGCCGCCCCCGCCGCCGGCAGGCGGACCACGAAGCGCGACCCCCGTCCCGGTTCGCTCTCGACCTCGATACGGCCCCCGTGGGCGTGGACCAGCGTGTAGCTGGTGGAGAGCCCCAGGCCGGTCCCCTCGGGCTTGGTCGTGAAGAAGGGTTCGAACAGCCGCGCCCGGACGTGCTCGTCCATGCCGGACCCCGTGTCCACGAACGCGATCCCCACCTCGCCGGCTTCCTGGAACGTCTCGACCTGGACCCGGCCACGCCCCGACATGGCCTCGGTGGCGTTGAGCAGGAGGTTGAGGAACACCTGGACCATCTGATCTCGAACGCCGCGGACCCGGGGGGAGGGCATGCTCATCTCGCGCCGGAACACGATCCCCTTCGCGCGGGCGTCCAGCTCGGCCACGCTCAGCGCCTCCTCGAGCGCGCCGTTCACGTCCCACGACGACCACTCCTGCTTGGGCACCCGGGCGAACTGCGATATCC
The DNA here is from genome assembly GCA_037447075.1 of Candidatus Eiseniibacteriota bacterium. Taxonomy (GTDB): domain Bacteria; phylum Eisenbacteria; class RBG-16-71-46; order RBG-16-71-46; family RBG-16-71-46; genus JBBIHL01. The sequence goes on from JBBIHL010000012.1 coordinate 6,256, forward strand.
CGTGCACGATCCGCCCGATGCGGTCCACCTGCCGGCGGAGCAGGGCCACGCTCTGCTGCTGGAAGTCGGGCTCGGGATGGCTCTCCATCAGGCGCAGGCGCGTCGCCATCGAGGACAAGGGGTTCCCGATCTCGTGGGCGATCCCGGCCGCCATGCGGCCGAGCACCGACATCTTGCCCGCGTGGAGGGCCTCGGCCTCCAGCGCCTTGTGCACGGTGACGTCCTCGACCAGCTCCACGATCTGCACGATGTGCCCCTGGTCGTCCTGGACGGGCGAGGCGGCGTGCCGGAAGTAGCGCGGGCTTCCATCGGGACCCGGCGCGCTGCGCTCGGTCTCTGCCGAGCGGCCGGTCTCCAGGACCGACGCGGCCGGCCCGTCGGTCGCGGGTGCCGGCCCGGCGTAGAGCGGACAGGGCCGGCCCACCACCGACTCGTCCCAGCCGAGCCACTCGCCGATGCGCCGGCTGAACCAGCGGACGGTGAGGTCGCGATCGAGCAGGACCATCCCGACCCGGGCCGCGTGCACCACGCTTTCCAGGCGCTGGCGCTCCAGGATCGCGCCCCGGGCGGTCCGCTCGAGCCCTTCCTCGCTCTGCCGCAGCCGGTCCGCCACCAGCGTCGTGAGCCACGCGGCCAGCGCCAGGACCAGGATGAACGAGAGTGCTTCACCGCCGACGAAGAAGGGGTCGTGGGCCCCGTGCGCGACCTCCCCCGCCCCGTGCCCCGCCCCGGCGCCCACCCGCGGGTGTGGGAACAGCAGGATCGTGTAGTGGGGGAGAATGTGGGTGAACTCGCCGAGCACGAGCCCCACGAACGAGCCCACGGCCACGGCGGTGACCGCCGCCGCCCTGGGCTTGGGCAGCACGATCCCCGCGATGATGACGTGGAAGAGGTACGCCATGTAGAAGGGGTTCTCGAGACCCCCGGAGGCATTGAGCAGACCCGACAGCGCCACCAGGTCCACGACGGCCTGGACCATGATCTGTCGCTCGGGCCGGCCGGTGCGCCTGGCCCAGCGACGGAACCAGAGGTTCGCGAGTACGAGTGCCCCCCACCATGACATCAGGGGCAGCAACGTGGGCGGGGGGAGAATCCGCGTCACGAGCACGGCGATGAGGATCATCGCCAGGATCGCGCTCGCCGCCAGCCACCGGAGATGAACGAACCAGATCGCGTGCTGCCGCACGCGCTCGTGGTGGTCCACGAAGGAAGGCAGCGCCTCGGCGCGCAGGGCCGGCGGGAAGGCCGCCATCCCCCGTCGCAAGAAGTACCATGCCACCACGCCCGCCAGCAGGAGCGAGGAAGCCACCCCGCGGAGGAAGTGGAGGAGATGCAGGGTCCGCATGGAGACCCGCGGGGCCAGCACGGTGCGCTCGAGAATCTCGTAGCCGCCGAACACGGCGACGAGCAGCCCCACGGCGATGGCGACCAGCGCCACTGGGCGGGTGCCGCCGAAGGCCGCCCTAGCGCTGCCCGAAACCTCGGTCATGGCAGTGATCGGCAGGCCGGCCCCGCAAGCAGGTCGGTGGCCGTGCCGTTCCGCGGCCGCTGGCCGACCATGGCGTCGCCTCCGCAATGTGGCCGGTCGCCGGCGTCCGGGCGACGACTGGGTGACGCATCGGCAGCCGCGTCCGGCTCCTCGTGTGCCCTCGCGTCAATCCCGAGAGGGGGAAGCGCGCTTCGGTGTGGACGAGACCGCCCCATTCAACCGCTCTCGCACCCCTTCGGGGCAAGAGCTTCTAACATGGTGGTCCGCCCGGCGCAACAGCGGGTGGTCCGCTGGAAGAGGCCCCCCCTCGGACGGTCAGTTGGAGCGCACGGAATCCCGTCCCCGGGAGAGCGTGCCGGCGCCCACGTGCCGCGGCCGCCCGTGCGGGGTACGTCCACGCCGCCGTCACGGTGTCGCGGGGTACGACAAGCTTTGCGACCGGTAGAGCGGATAGCGACGGAAGATGTAGTGCTTGTGCGGTCCGATGAAGGAGTCGAGCTTCTCTCCCCACGCCTGCATGTTCGCATCGGCGTAGAAGCGGTCGATGGCCGCGTAGTCCTCGAACCCCAGGACGGTTTTCAGGGTCGGACCTTCCGAGATCAGGTCCACCCAGGTGTCCAGCGACACGGCCCCCGGGAACTCCAGGAACCGCTTCCCTCCTTCCTCGGCGACCCACTTCTTCATCGCCTCGAGCTGCCCTTCCTTCACGTCGTAGACCTGTACGAACCAGACCGTCGCCTTCCGCGCCGGCAACTCCGCGGCGGGCACCGCGACGGCGACCAGCGGAAGACCGATGAGCATCGCGAGCAGGAACACCTTCCGGCGCATCGTCGAGACCCCCTCTCGGTTTGCGGCTCCCGCTTCAGCGGGTCTTCGGGACCAGCTCCATCCCGCACTTCGGACACTCGCCCGGCGCTCGCTGCACCACTTCCGGGTGCATGGGACAGGTGTATTCGACGACCTCGCCCGGCTCCTGGGGCTCGCCCGCCGAGGAGACCGACTCCGCCACGGTTCCCTTCGGGTTCCGGTACCAGCCCGGGTCCTCGCCGGGCCCCAGCCGATCGCGCACCTTGAGGACGGTGAACATCCCGCCCATCGCGATGGGGCCGAACGGCCCTTCGCCCGCCATC
>JBBIHL010000012.1:8889-16858 GCA_037447075.1 Candidatus Eiseniibacteriota bacterium
GTTCTTGGGCCCGCGCATGTGCATGTGGGCCATCTCGTGTATGCCGTTCTCGCCCATCGCCATGTAGTCGGGGAGCTGCGACCGGATCTTCTCCTCGACGCCGTCCTGGTTGACCCCGATCATGAGCGGGACGTCGTGCTGCATGGCATTCATGGGGTGGTGACGCAGGTGGCAATGGAGCGCCCAGTCCCCGGGGTTGGCGATGAACTCGATGTCGCGCGTCTGGCCGGGACCGATCGCGACGGTCGTCTCGGGCCAGCGCGCGGTCTCGGGGATGTCGCCCCCGTCGGTGGCCACGATCCGGAAGGAATGGCCGTGCAGATGGATCGCGTGGAAGTCCTGCGCCACGGTGCCGAATCGGATGCGGACGCGTTCCCCGGTCCTCGCCACCAGGGGAGCGGTGCCCGGGAAGGCCCGGCTGTTGAAGGTGAACAGGTTGAAGTCGGTCATCACGTTCGGGTTGGGCGTGGCCGAGCCGGGCCGCACGAACCACTCGTTCAGGAAGATCGCGTAGTCCCGGTCGATCCGGTACGGGCGCTGCCTGGGGTGGATGATGAAGAACCCCATCGTGCCCAGCCCGATCTGGGTCATCTCGTCCCCGTGCGAGTGGTACATCTGCGTGCCGTGCTGCTTCAGGGTGAACTCGTAGGCGAACGTGTCGCCCGGCGGGATGGGGCGCTGGGTGAGACCGGCCACGCCGTCCATGCCGCTGGGAAGGAGGATGCCGTGCCAGTGGACCGCGGTGGGCTCGGGCAGGTTGTTGGTCACCAGGATCCTCACCCGGTCTCCCTGGACCGCCTCGATGGTGGGGCCGGGCGTCTGGCCGTTGTAGCCCCAGGCGTTGATCACCATGCCCGGAGCCATCTCGTGCTTGATGGGCTCGGCGACGAGGTGGAATTCCTTCACGCCCCGCACCATCTTCCAGGGGAGCGTGCTCCCGTCGGGCGTGACCACCGGAGTGTACGCTCCGCCGCCGGGCCTCGGCGCGGCCGCTTTGCCTGCCCCCCCCGCGGGGGAATGGCCGGGATGGGCCATCTCCTCGGCGGCCTCGGCGGCGCCGAGCCGCCGGGCCGCCAGGAGCAGGCCGCTGGCCCCCGCGAAGGTCGCAGCCGATTTCAGCATCTGTCGTCGTGTCAGCATGGTCGGCTCCCTCAGTTTGGGCTCGTCGCGGCCAGCGGGCCGCCCACTGCGCGCTCGAGCTCGGCCCGGGCGATCCAGTAGTCCCGCTGCGCCTCCAGATACTCGTGCTCCGCGCGGATCTCGCCCTGCTTCGCCTCGAGCAGCTGATAGACTCCCGCGAGCATGAAGTTGTATTCCCTCTGGGTCTGCTCCACGATCCGCTCCCGGCGGGGCAGGACGATGTCGCGGTAGTAGCCGACCAGCTCGCGGGCGGCCGCCATCCGGTAGCCGCTCGCGCGGACCTCGGAACGGATCTCGACCGCGAGCGCCGCGTGCCGGTCCTGGGCCTGCCGCAGCTGGGCCCGGGCGCGGGCGACCGCGTGCTGCCCGCGGTCGAACAGCGGGAAGGCCAGCTCGACCGCCGGACCGGTGGTGCGCGTTCCCTCGGGCTCGCGCTCGAGGTGGACGCCCGCCCGCAGCGCCGGGAATCGCGAGTAGCGCGCGAGCGGGACGGCCTTCGCCAGCCCCTGCACCTCGGCCTCCGCGGCCGCCAAGTCGAGCCGCCGCGCGATCGCGACGGACTCCAGGCCCGCGAGCGTCGCGGTGTCCGCCGGGACCTCCGGCAGGTCGCCCACGACCTCCCACCCGGCCTGCTCGCCCCACACCCCCATCGCCCGATTGAGCCGCTCCCGCGCCGCCAGCGCCTCGGTCTCGCCCCTCAAGAGCTCGACCCTCGCCTGCTCGTAGAGCGCCTGGTGGCTCTCGAGGTCCACGTCCGCGATGTTGCCCGCCTGGTGCTGGCGACGCGCGAGATCCGCGGCCGCCTGCGCCGCCGCGGCGGTCCGCTCGAGGAACCGCCGGAGCTGCTCGGCCGCCTGCACGTGATAGAACGCCACGCGGGCTTCCCGGACCACCTCGAGCGCGGCATCCGCCGCTCGCAGGCTGGCCCTTCGCATGGCGGCCCCGGCGGCCTGCCGTCGCAGCAGCGCCAGCAGGATGGAATTCAGATCCTGCATGACGCCCAGCTCGCCCGGCCGGCGCGCGCCCGCGCCGGAACGGGTTTCGCCGTCGAGCACCGGGTTCCTCGGCAGCAACGCCTGCCGGTAGTCCGCCAGCGAGATACCGATCTCCTCGAAGCTCGCGCGCAGCCCGCGATGGTTGAGGAGCGCCACGCGGACCGCGCGGTCGGCCGTCAGCTCACCTTGAAGGAGCGCCCGGATCGTATCGGCCGCGGCCGACTCCTCGCGCCCGCCGGGGGTCCAGCGCAACGCGACTCCGGTGCGTTCCCGCACGAGGTCCTGGAGCATGGTCGGGCCGTCCTCTCCCGCCGCGGCGGGGCCCGCCAGCAGGAGCGTCACTGCCGCCATCCAGACGGACGTCTGCTTCATGGCTCCTCCTTCGCAGGGGTCGGCTCCGCTCCCTGGTGCCGGTGGTCCGGGGAGGGATGCTCCCGGTGCATGGGCATGGGCGCGCTCGAGTCGCCGTCCGCCCCCGACTCCTCCGCGGCGCCCGCGCGGTCGAACTCATCCGGCCGCAAACCGGCGAGCCGGGCCGGCGGCGCTTCCGGAGCCCGCGCGCTGGCCGGATGGCGCGCGTCCACTCGAAGGAGGGCGGTCCCGGGGCTGCATCCCGCGAGCAGCGCCGCGCCGACGAGCCAGGAAAGCGTGCCAAGTCGTCGCATTCGTTCACTCTCCGTGCGCAGGGGCCGCATGGCTCTCCGCCGGCGATCGCAGCCACTGGAGATAGGCCCACAGCGCGTCCAGGTCGGTCGGTTGGAGGTGCTTCCGGTAGGCGGGCATCTTCAGCACGGCCCGGTCCAGGAAGAACCGGGCCAGGGGATTACGGTCGAACCGCCGGCTCACGCCGTCCTGCACCCATTCCTCGAACTCCTCGCGGCTCGAAACCAGCTCGGGGAAGTCGGCGCCGTCCCACGACGGCACGTAGCCCTTGAGCGATCCGGGGTTGGGCTTGGCGAGGCGACCGCCGGCCCCGTGGCAGCCCACGCAGCCGAGCGACTCGGCCCGCTCGAGCCCGCGCGCGGCCAAAGAGTCCTCGGGTTCCGGCATGCCGGAGGCCGCCATGACGTAGGCGACCAGGTCCTCCATCTGCTTCTCCGAGAGCCGGCCCTTGAAGGCCGGCATCTTCAGAACGCCGCGCTCGCGCTCCTTGTTCCAGGTCTGGCTCGCCTTCCGCTTCTCGGTGACGCCGTCGTGGATCCACTGGTGGATCTCGTCGGGCGACTTGGCGAACATCATCACGTCGCCTTCGAAGGTGGGAACGGTGCGGTCCGTGCGCCCGGGGTTTGCCGCCCCGCGGATCCCTCCGGGGCCGTGACAGGCGAAGCAGCCCGTCCGCTCGGCCAGACGGCGGCCGCGCTCCGCCGCCGTCAGCCGCGGCCGGATGACGAAGTACGCGCCGACGCAGGCGATCACGGCCGCGCCGACCAGGACTGCGAGCGCTTTCCTCATGGCGGCTCCGAGGGAGCGCGGCGGCCGCGCGCGCCCACTGTGAGGGGGTGCTACTTGACCGCCGCCTCGGCGGCGCGGAACTCGGAGACGTCGAGCCCCTTCATCCCGGCCCGCGTCATCACCATCCCGGTGACGCTCACCGTCTTGCCCGCCATCTCCTTGAGCTGGTTGTAGGGGTCGGGGTTGTCGTGGTTCATGGTGAGCAGGTAGAGCTTCCCGTCGCTCGTGAGGAGCCCCATGGGCATGCCCTGGGCGATGCACTTGGTGGCGCACTCGACGTGCTTGGCCCCTCGCGCCGCATGGCCGAGGTAGCACCCGGTGTCCACCACTTCACCCGTGAGGGTCTGCGGCGCCGCCTGCTTGTGCGCCCCGGCCCCGTGGTCTCCGGAGCTGCGGTGCTCGTGCTGGGCGCCGGCCTGGGTGGCGACGAGCGAGAGGGTGAGGCCGACGGCGAGGAATGCAAGGCGCTTCATGTTCGAATCCTCCGTTTAACGGTCCGGCCGGCAGCGCGAGCGGTGCCGCGGCGCCCCACTGCGGCTCCCGGCGAGGTTGTCGGTGAGAGCGGGATCCGGCGCCGAGGGAGAGCGGAACGTGAAGCCCCCAGCCAAACGGCAGAGCCAACACCGTGGCCGGGATCGCCCGCGGCTCGCTTCGGCGCCTCGACGACGCTAGGGCCGGAGGATGTCGAACCGGGAAGGCGGGATCGGGGGGCCGCGATCGGGTACGGGGCGCGCCGGCCTCACGCCGGCGAGCGTCCATTCCGTGGAACGGAGTGCACCGGGGACGACGGCGGGCCACGAGGATCGTTGCTGCGAGAGCAGGACCGAGACGGTCTGGATCGTGGTGGCCGCAGGACCGTCCTGGCTGCACACCGACGGCAGCTCGCACGGGTGCCGGCCGTGGTCGTCCGGGCCGTGCCCGTCTTCGGAGTGGGAATGCCGATCCGCCGGCGCACCGACCTGCGGCGGAGGCGCGCCGGCGTGGGCCAGGCAGGCGCAGACGCACGCAGCCGTGGGCGCGACCAACACGAGGGCCGCGCCGAGTCCGACGACGCCGAAGGAGAGACGCCGCCTCCGAGCGAGGCTCGAGAGCCGCCGTATGGACATGTCGCCGATAGGATGCCCGTCCGGGGCGGCGGATGCAAGGCGTCCTGCGAAGGCGGATTCCTGCTGGCGGCGGTCCATCAAGCCGATGTCAAGACCGGCCCTGCGGCTGACGAAGGGGTGACGACTCGGCGGCCGTCAGTGGTGACCGTCGTGCCCGGCCGCGTCCAGGGTCGAGAAGTGCAGCACCATGTGCCCGCCCATCATGCCGGAGCCATGGCCCTGCATCATGCCGCCGCCCGCGACGAGGCTCATCATCTCGGTTCCCATGTGGATCATGTGCCGCGTGGATGGCGTCATCATCGAGTCCGGCCGGAAGGTGCAGACGGTTCCGGCCGGGTTCCACGAGAAGCGTCCGCGCACCGCGTGATACGCATCGAGGTGGCGCATCATGGCCGAGTCCGCCATGCAATGCGCCATGTCGGGATGGCTCAAGCGGCCGGCATCCGGACATCCCGAGTCGGCGAGCGCCCGCTCGCTGATGAGATGAAGGTCGCGCTCCACGGTCGCCCGGTCCACGGAGGCCGCAAACGTCAGAATGACGGGTGCGTCGAGGCGCACCCCGGTTGTTCCGTCGGCCGGGCTGATGCTGACGGCGGGCGAGGCCTGCCCCCCGGGGGACAAGGGCGTGAGGGGATCCTGCGAGCAGCCCGCGAGCAGGGCGCCGGCGAGGACGGCAATCGCACTGATGGGTCGCATGTCGCTCTCCTCGTGTCCGGGGCAGGAAGCGGTGGATCGTGGGCTTGCCTTCCCCGATGAGATGCTCCGCTCCGTTCTCAATGTCGCCCGCCGAACTGGCTGACGATGCGCTGGCGGACGGCGACCTCCGGGCTCCCGCTTTGGACCATCGCCTCGACGAGTTCCGCCTCCCCGAGGCACGTCGTGCACCGCGCGCTGTGCTCGTTCTTGTAGCAGTCCAGCAGGCTCAGGTGGCCGTTCACCCGGTAGCAGGCGCAGTAGCACGGGTACTTCTCCAGCTCGCGGGGCATCTGGGCGGCGATGCGGTACGCGTTCGCGACCCGCCCCTCGGCGAACTGGGTGGGGGAGAGCGTCTCGCTGCGCTCGGCAAGCGGCAGGATCTTGCGTCCGTACCTGGCCACCAGCCGCTGCTTGATGGCCGCTGCCCCGACGCCGGCGCGAACCGCATCACGCACCATGCCCCGGATCTCGGGCACCATGTCGCAGCGACAGTTCATGACCAGCTTGTCGCAACACGGGCATTGGAGAGTCTCGAGCATCTCCCGCTCCAGGTCGCCCGGCACCGGCCGGCCGGCCCGCAGGGCCGCGACCTCCGCCGCGGACGGCGCGTCCTCGGCCTCGCCGGGGAAGTGGCCGGTCCGCAGCTCGACATCGTTGCCGGCCCCGTCACCGTCCGCGTCGTGCGCGGCGATCGCGACCAATGCCCGGTCGTTCGCCCCCGCAGCGAGGAACGCGGCGCCAAACCGATTCAGGTTCTCGCTCCCGTTTCTCGTGTGGCAGATCACGCAGGACCGCGTCCGCTCGCTCAGCGGATAGCGCGCCTTCACGATGGAATAGTGCCAGTTGTATCCCCAGCTCTCGCCCGCGACGAAGAGTGCCGCGCACAGCACCAGGGCACCGGAGATCCGCATCCGTCTCATGTCCTCTCCTTGCGCGGGGCCGCACCGCGGCCGTCCGCGCTCATGACTGCAGGGGGCAGGACCGCGTCTTCGGATGTGGAGCGAACCCTGCCGGAGGATGCTGGGTCCGGGCAGTCCGATGACGCGGTCCGACCCTCCGGTCCCGGCGGGCCGGCACGTGACTCGCACGAGCGCCGCCGGTAATCCGTCGCCGTCGGTCTAGGTCGAGGTGGGTTCAGGCCCGCAGCGGTGGCGGGCGAGGACTCCCCGCAGGGCTCGGCGGCGGTCCGGGGGGAAGGGGGTTGATGGTGGCCGCGACTTCGGCCGTCGGGAGAGGTGCGGCGATCGAGGTCACCGGGGGCACGGGACGCGAAGCCGGGAGCTGCGCCCCGGGCGCCGCGACCGTGGCCAGCAGCGGCTCCACGGCGCGCGGGGATTCGACGCAGGGGCAGTTGGCCGCGCTCCGCGCCGGGACGGCTGCGCCGCCCGCGCCGCAGCAACCGGCGCGGCATGACGGCCCGCTCCCGGGCGGCGCGCCGGAACGAGCGTCCTGGACACACGGCAGCTGCCCGAGTGCGAGCAGCAGAGCCAGCGTCATCGCCGGAGCGCGCCCCGCCGGCGGTCTCATGCTTCGCTCCCCACGGGACAACGTCGCCCGGGTGCGGGAGGTCGGCGCCCTGCCGCGGAGGCTTGCGGCGCAGCGTGCGAGGAACGGCGGAATGGAGGGCGGGCCTGGCGTGCAGGATTCCAGGGTGCGAGGAGGCCGCTCATCAGTCCTCTCCAGGCTTGGGCGGTTGCGCTCGCAATCGCCGGAGCGCCTACGGCCCAATCATCGGCTACCCGGGGCGCCTCTTTCAACGACCACAGGTGCTCCGGCCGGCCCGGCGTGCATTCTTGACCTCGTCATGACCTCGCCGGCAAGGGTCCGCGGGCGGCCGTGCCCCTACCGCCACTTCCCCACCGCCACGAAGCCCGCCCAGTAGAAGGGGTGCGTGCTCGCGCCCGCCTGGCGCCGCGAGCGGAGCAGCTCCACGGAGGCGGCGCGCACGGCGTCGGCGGTCGGCAGATGGCGCTCGAGCCGGGCCCGGTAGAGGGCGGCCATCCAGCTCCGGGCGGGCTTGTCGGCCACGCTCCACAGGCTCATCACCACGGTGCGCGCCCCGGCGATCAGGAACGCCCGGCGCAGCCCCAGGACCCCTTCCTCCGCGGCCAGCGCGCCCACCCCGGTGTCGCACCCCGAGAGCACCGCCCACTCCACACCGGAAAGGTCCAGGGCCGCGATCTCCTCGGCCGTCAGGATGCCGTCGTCCCGGCCGGCAGCGGCATCGTTCCGGTGGTTGGCGCCCGCCAACGCCAGGCCCGCGAGCAGGAGCGGGCTCTCCCTGACCTCGGCCCGAGGGCCCGCGACCATTCCCCCGATGCCGCGGCTGCCGGTCGCCTCGCCGCGGCACTCGCCGCCCAGGAAGAAACCGTGGGTGGCCAGATGGAGGACGCGCCGCCCCCGGGCCAGGCGCTTGAAGGCCTCCTCGCCGGCGTCCCCGCCGGTCACCACCAGCCCGTCGTCCTCGCCCCAGAGCGCCCCGAGCTCTCGCACCTCTTCCTCCGAGGCGGGGAGCGCGGCGAAGCGCACTTTCTCGAACTCGGCGCACCGGGCGTGCCCTCCGCGGTAGGGAGCGGGCGC
>JBBIHL010000013.1:0-16361 GCA_037447075.1 Candidatus Eiseniibacteriota bacterium
GCGGCGCCTTGGGCTCGGCCGCGGGCGGGGCCGGTGGCTCCGCGGCTCCCGGCACCGGGGGCGGCTGGGGGAGACGCGCCCGGAGCGAGCGGGGGAGCGGCGGCTCGAACTCCAGCACGTCGTCAATCGTGATGGGCCGGGGCTGGCGGATCACGTCCGCCCCGATTGGTCCCACCTCGCGCTGGGGTGGCGCCTCCGCTGCGGGGGGCACGGCACGCTCGACCGTGCCCGCCTTGTCCGCTGGCGACGGCGAGGGCCCCGTCCACGCCGCCTGCGGGGCGGGCCCCTCGTCCTGCGTGGTGACCGCATCGGGGGGCAGGCCCATCAGCTCGGCGAGGTAGACCCGGAGCAGCTGCAGGGCCTCGGCGCAGCCGCGCTCGTAGAACTCCCGCGTGGTCTTGGCGTCGGCACGGGTGCTGGGCGTTCCGAAGGGGATGCGACGGAAGCGCTCGGAACGAACCGCGTCCCCGGGCCAGAGACGCTGGATCAGCGTGAGCGTGCTCTGGCGCCACTGCTTGAACTCGGGGCTGCGGGTGCCCGCGTTTCGCAGTCCGCCCAGCTGCTGGATGGCCTGCTCGAGTTCCTGGCGGGTGCGGGAGTGGGCGTCCATCTAGCGCCCCCCGCGAGCGCGGCCGGGATGCCGCGTGGTCGGGCCGGCGCGGCCGCTACCACTCGGAGAAGCGCTCTTCCTTCCAGGGGTCGGCCTGGTTGTGGTAGCCGTTCCGCTCCCAGAAGCCCGGCCGATCCTCCCGCACCAGCTCGAGCCCGCGGACCCACTTGGCGCTCTTCCAGAAGTAGCGCCTGGGCACCACCAGCCGGAGCGGGTAGCCGTGCTCCGGGGTGAGGTCCTGGCCGTCGTGCTTGAAGGCGAGCAGGACATCGTCTTGGTCGAGCTCATGGAGCGGCAGGTTGGTGGTGTAGCCCTGCTCCGCGTGGATGACGACGTGGCGCGCTTCACGCTTGGGCCTCGCCCGCTCGAGCACGATGCCGACCGGGACTCCCTCCCACAGGTTGTCGAACCGGCTCCAGCGCGTCACGCAATGGATGTCGCTCCGCACCTGGACCCGCGGCAGGGCCAGGAACTCCTCCCAGCTCCAGCGCCCGGGCGCCTCGACCTCGCCCCAGACGCGGAAGTCCCAGCGGGCCAGGTCGATCCGCGGGACGCCGCCGTAGTGGAGCACCGGCCACTTGTCCGTGCGGACCTGGCCCGGCGGCAACCGCGGCTCCCGGCCCGGGACCTGGATGAGGTTATCGGCAGGCGCCGTCTGGTCCTTCACGCTGTCATCCCCCATGCGGGTCAAGCGATTACGGGCGGTCACCGCGGACCCGCCACGGGCCTCAACGCCGGCCGCCTCCCCTCGGTTCCCGGAGTCCCGGCCTAGCGGCGTGCCGGCCGTCACCTTCAGGGTTTCGGGGCCTTGATGGTGACGAGACCGAACGCCTCGGCGGGCACGGCCCGGCCCCGCTCCTCCCCCTCCACCCGGTAGCGCACCCGGGCGTCCGCCGGGAGCTCCTTGGTGAAGCGGCCGATGAGGCGCGCCGTCTCCTCCACCGTCACCTCGCGCAGCGGACCGCAGATCAGCGCATGGGGCCCGTGGAAGCCGGCAGGCTCGACCAGGTGCCGCCGGGGGGAGACGTATTCGCGCAGGGCCATGTTCTCCTCGTGGTTGCGGCCGAGGACGATCTTGGTGTCGGGGGCGACGCGGAAGTGCCGGCCGACGCGCAGCAGCCGCACCGAGAGCTCGTCGGTCTCCGCCTCCGGGACATGCTCGAACAGGTCCCGCAGCTTGCGCGAGAAGTTCTCGTCGGTGAGCAGGCAGCCCCCGCCCGGCGAGGAATAGCCCTTGAGGCCGAGGCGCGCCGCCAGCGCGAGCTGCTCGGTGCGGCCCCGGCCCGAGATCCCCAGCAATCGGCCCCGGTCCACCCATCCGCGCCGCTCGGGCTCGGTTTCGGGCAGCAGCCGGGCCGAGAGCGGGCGCAGCACCCAGCCGGCGAGTCCCGCCTCACGGTCAATGCGGGAGATGGTGTTGCGCATCTGGGACATGGGCCGCTGCCCCACCACCTCGCCGGTGAAGAGGAAGCGCGCGCCGACCTCCTCCATGAAGAGGCGGCCCATGCCGAACATGAACACGCGGCAGTCGATGCACGGGTTCATGTTCTTGCCGTAGCCGAAGCGCGGGTGGCGCAGCAGCTTCAGGTACTCCGGCCCCTTCTGGCGCACCTCCAGCCGGATGCCCAGGTCCTTGGCCACCTCGTCCACCTGGGTGCGGCAGGCGGTGGGGGCCTGAAGGTGGAGGGCGACGACCTCGAGGCCTTGGTCCACCAGCAGGCGGGCTGCCAGAGCGCTGTCGAGGCCTCCCGAAAGCAGGCCGACCGCGCGGATGCGCTCCATCACGAGGACCTTCCGGTTGGCGGGGATGCCGAGGTATCGAGCCGGGGGAAGCCGCCGGAAACCCCCGAAGAGGGAACAGTTAAACGCGCGAGGCGGGCAGTGTCAAGATTCCGCCGCCTCCTTACGCCACGCCTCCTTCAGGTGGCGTGCCAGATCGGGATGCCGGCGCCAGAAGTACAGGGCCATCGCCAGGGCGGCGACGACTCCTCCGCCCCAGAAGTGATAGCGGCCCAGGACGGGCACGCCGAGAGCCGCATCGGCCAGGAAGCCGGCGAAGACCAGCCCCACGAATCCCGACGCGAGCAGGTACCACAGCAACGGGTGCTGATCCACCTCGTGAACGGCGAAGCTGGCCACCACGCCCCCCAGGATGAACACCACCAGGTGCAGCCCGTTGTAGGCGATGGCCATGGGCAGATCCACCGTCGCCGGGTCCGCCGGTGGCGCCCCCCGGAAGATGAGGGAGCCCAGCAGGGCCGGCGTGTAGAACAGCTTCTCGGTGAGCAGGTCGTGGATCAAGAACAGGAGGCCCACGGTCACGGCGCCGATCAGGCCGCCGTAGAACCCCTCCTCGACGACGCGCGCGAAGGTCGTGCGGCCGGCGGCGGCGCCGGGCAGGGCAGGCGATTCAGACATGGCACCCTCCCCCGTTGACGGGGTGGGACTCGGGCCGCAGGGGGTCCACCATGAGGCGGGCGGAGCCGCCCGCCGCCAGGAGTATACGCCCGCGCCGCGGGCCTGTCTGCGGCCCTACTTGGCGCCCTCCGCGGCGGCGATGTAGGCCTCCACCTGCTGGCGCAGCACCGGGAGGGCGACGGCGCCGTTGCCGAGCACCGCGTCGTGGAACGCCTTGATGTCGAATCGTGCGCCCAGGCGCCGGCGGGCCTCCTCACGCAGCCGCAGGATCTCGCGCTGGCCCACCTTGTAGGCCAGCGCCTGCCCCGGCCAGGTGAGGTAGCGATCCACCTCGTTCTCGATGTTGTTCTCCGCCAGCACCGAGTTCTGGACCATGTAGTCAATCGCCCGCTGGCGGCTCCAGCCCATCGCGTGCATGCCGGTGTCCACCACCAGCCGGCAGGCGCGCCACGCGTCGTAGGAGAGCATGCCGATGCGGTCCAGGTCGCTCGAGTAGAGGCCCATCTCGTCGCTCAGGCGCTCGGTGTAGAGCGCCCAGCCCTCCACGAACGCGGTCACGCCCTGGTGCTTGCGGAACTCGGGCACTCCCTGAAGCTCCTGGGCGACGGCGATCTGCAGGTGGTGCCCGGGGATGGACTCGTGGAAGGCCAGGGCCTCGGCCTCGTAGCGCGGCCGGGTTTCGGGCTTGTAGGTGTTGATCATGTAGTAGCCGGGGCGCGAGCCGTCGGCGGCGGGCTGCCGGTAGTAGGCGATGGTGGAGTTGGGGGACTCGTGCATCCCCATCACCTTCACCTGGCAGTCCGCCTTCGGCAGCACGCCGAACCAGGCCGGGATCGCCGCCTTGGCGCGGGCCAGCGCCTCGCGGGCCCGGGCCTCGACCTCCTCCGGCGTGCGGAAGTGCGCGGCGGGGTCTTCGCGCAGCCGGCGCTGGATCTCGGCCACGTCGGTCGTGCCCAGCACCCGGCCTCCCAGCTCGGCCAGCTCGCGGCGGAAGCGCGCCACCTCCTCCAGGCCGAAGGCGTGCAGCTCCTGGGGCGAGAGGTCGAGCGAGGTCTCCACGCGGATGCGCTTGCGGTAGCACTCGAGGCCATCGGGCAACGACGCCAGCCCCGCCTGCTCGGGAGGTCGCGCCGCGGGGGCGACCGACTCGCCAAGGAAGTCCCGGTAGCGCGCCAGGGCCGGCTTCAGGCCGGAGCCCAGCGCCTGGGCCAGCTGTTCCCGCAGCCCGCGCACCTCGCCCTGCGGCCAGTCCGCACCGGGCTCCTGCAGCGGGCGGGCGAGCGGCCAGCGCTCGGCCGGCTTGGCCAGCAACGAATCCAGCTCCTCCAGCACCCTGCGCACCGCGTCCCGGCTGGCCACCCGTCCCTTCCGGAGCCCGCCCCGCAAGTTCTCCACGTGGGTGTCCACGTAGCCCGCCATCGCCTGGCAGCGCTTCACGTAGTTGCGGGCGTCCGGCAGGTTCCGGATCACCGTGTAGTCGGGCAGGTTCATGAGCTCCACCTGCGGGCCCCCGAGCGGATCCACCACCCAGTCCTCGAAGTGGCACGACAGGTTGTCGAGCTGCCCCTCGACCTCCACGACCAGGGCCGAGAGCGTGAGGCGGTCGGCCGGGACCAGACGGCCGGCGTCCAGGGCGCGGGCCCGCTCGAGCACGCTTTCGAGGCGCCTGCGCTCGCGCTCGCCGCCCTCCGGCGAGTTGTCCTCGAGCCGGTCGTCGTAGCGGCGGTCGCCGGTGGCCGTGGCGAAGGTGGGATGGGCGCGCAGGTAGCCCTGCCAGTAATCGTCGCACAGCCGGGCCAGGGCGGCATCATGCACCCCGCGCCCCGCGCCGCCCGTCGCGGCTTGCGCTCCCCCCAGCGGTGCCGACACCAGCAGCGCCACCCACATGACGACCTCCTTCACCCCCATCGCGCCCTCCTCAGCGCCCGGCCCGATGCGGGAGCCCGTGGCCCCGGGCGGCCCTGGGCCCCCGCGCCGGCTCCGTGCCCCATCGCGCAGGCACGCGCTCCCGGGCCTTTCACGCGGGCTCGGGGCCAAGGTAGCGCTCGAGCCAGCCCATGACCTCGCGATACCACACCACCGAGTTCTGCGGCTTGAGGATCCAGTGGTTCTCGTCGGGGAAGTAGAGCAGCCGCGCCGGGACGCCCTTGGCCTTGAGCACCCCGTAGGCCTCGAGGCCCTGGCCCACCGGAACCCGGTAGTCCCGCTCGCCATGGATCACCAGCGTGGGCGTGCTCTGGCCTGCCGCGAAACAGGCGGGATTCCAGCGCTCGATGTTCTCCAGCCCCTTCCAGGGCTCCCCGCCGAAGGCCTGGTGGCGCCCCTGGGTGACGTCGCTCGCGTATTGCGCCAGCGTGTTGTAGACCCCGGCGTGGTTGATGATGCAGCGGAAGCGGTCGGTGTGGGCGCCAACCCACGACGCCATGTAGCCGCCGTAGCTCCCGCCGGCCGCAGCCATGCGGGCGGGATCCACCCAGCCGGTGGCCTCGAGGGCGTCGGTGGCCTTCAGGACGTCCTCCAGCGGCTGGTCGCCCCAGCGACCCTGGATACACTGGGCGAACTCCTGGCCCCACGAGGTCGAGCCGTGGAAGTTGACCAGCGCCACCACGTATCCCGGGGCCGCGAACAGGTGCGCGTTCCAGCGGAAGTGGAACTGGTCGCCGAAGATGCCGTGCGGGCCGCCGTGGATCAGCTGCACGAGCGGCCAGCGCCGCCGCTCGTCGAAGCCCGGCGGCATGACCAGGAACATCTGCACGCGATCGCCCCCGGCGCCTTCGAATTCCATCTCGCGCACTTCCCCCAGCGAGCACTCCCCCATGACGGCCGCGGTGAAGCGCGTGAGGGCGCGCAGGTCCGATCCGTCGGCGGCGCAACTCGCCACCTCGGGCGGTTCCGAGAGCGTCTCGCGCTTGAAGTAGAGGCGACCGTCGCCCCCCACGCACAGCCCCGAGAGCGTGCCCGTCTCCACCAGGCAGCGCGGCGTTCCGCCCGCCGGCGCCAGGGCGAACAGCCGGGTGCGCGCGGCGTCCTCGGCGAAGAAGTAGACCGCCCCGTCGCGCCCCACCTCCCAGCCCAGGGGGGAGCGGTCCCAGTCCTCGGTGAGGCCCTGGTGCGCCCCGCTCGCGCGGTCGTAGCGCATGAGCCGCACGCGATCCGCGTAGAAGAAGGGGTCCTTCTGCATGCCGTAGACGATGAAGCGTCCGTCCGGCGAGTAGCGCGGGCGCAGGTCGTCGGCCGGATGGTCGGGGGTGAGGCAGCGGGTGGCGCCGCCGCGCACCGGGGCCGTGAAGATGGCCCAGCGGACCTGCTGGTGGGGCGGTTCGCTGGAGTTGGCGGCGAACGCGACCTCCTCGCCGTCGGGAGACACGTCGTACTGACCGGAAGGCTCCATGAAGTCGAACCAGCGCTCCGAGTCCGGGACGAGGTCGGTGAGCGTGCGGCGCTCGAGGTCGTAGACGAACAGGTGCGGCACCTCGCCGGTGGTGAGCCAGGTGTCCCAGTAGCGGTAGACGCGGTCCTCGGTGGCGTGCGCCTTGACCTTGTCCTTCTCGCGCTCTTCCAGGCGCGCCCGCGTGGCTTCGGGCGTGAGGGCCCCGCGCAGCAGGTGGGCGGCGAACACGATGCGCTTGCCGTCCGGCAGCCAGCGCGGATCGAACACCCCCAGGGGCAGGTCGGTGAGCTTCTCGGGCTCGCCCCCGTCCAGGCGCATGACGTAGAGCTGCGCCTTCTCCTTGTCGCGCTTGCGCACGAAGGCGAGGCGGCCGCCGTCGGGCGAGAAGGCGGGCTCGCTGCTGCTGAACTCGGCGGCGGTGAGGGCGCGCGGCTCGCCGCCCGGCTGCGGCACCAGCCAGAGCCGGGTCCGGCCCTCGTTCAGCTCGAGGTCGTAGGTGGTGACGGGAACGACCAGCAGGCGCCCGTCGGGCGAGACGGCCGGCGCACCGACCCTGGGGATCGCCCAGAGATCCTGCACGGTGAAGACACGGCCGGCGGGCCGGCGCGCGGGATGGACCACGGTGGAAGGACTGGCCAGCACCGACACAGGGCACCTCCGCGATGGAAACCCACGAGCGAATGGGGGGCGAGTCTACAGGAGCGGGGCCATGGGCGCATCAGGAATGGACCGTCGGACCGGCTGCAGCAGGTTTGGCGAGACCGAACCCCGCCGGGCTAGGGGCGCGGACCGCGGCCGCGGAGCGCCAGCGCGCCGGCGCCCACCGCGATGATCGTGGCGAACGAGAACCACTGCACCGCGTAGGAGAGGTGCATGTTCTCGTTGCCGAAGGCGGGCGCGGCGCGGGAAGGCAGCGGCGGGAGCGACGAGTCCGGCAGTTGGCGCAGCACGAAACCCGCGAGCGGATAGGGGAAGTACCCGCGCAGCGAGTCGAGCGCCAGCGCGCTCACGGTGATCCGCGTCATCCCGCCCGCCCCCACCGCCACCCGGAGGCGTGGCGGCTCCCGTGCGGGCTGCCCCGCCTCCACCACCCCGACCGCCTGCACCCGTCCTCGCTCGGGATAGTCCTGGGGACGGGCGGTGGCCGCATCCGGCGCGGGAAGCCAACCGCGATCCACGAGCACGGCGGATGGGGCCCCCTCCAGCCGCAGGGGCGTGAGCAGCTCGACGCCCGGAGCGCCCCGGCGGGCCCGGCCCCGCAGGACCACGTGGCGCAGGGAGTCGTAGACCCCGGTCGCCGCCACGCGCCGCCCCGCGACCCGCTCCCACGGCTCACCGCCCGCGAGCGGCACGACCGGGCCCGCGAGCGATTCCCGCAGTCTGCGGTTGAGCGCGCGCTTCTCCTCCAGGCGCCCCAGCTGCCAGAAGCCGAGGCGCACGCACAGCGCGGACGCAACCAGCGCCAGGAGCAGTCCCAGGCCGCGGGTGGCCGGCACGCGCGCCCGCTACGCGCGCGCCCCCCCGGCGAAGAGCGCGTCGGTCTTGGCGGCCAGGATGAAGTCGTTGCGATGGAGGCCGCGGATCTTGTGCGTCCAGGTCTCCACGGTGACCCGGCCCCAGGCGACGTGGAGGTCGGGATGATGCTGCTCGGCCTCGGCGAGCTCCCCCACCCGGTCGGCGAAGGCGAGCGCCTCGCGGAAGTCCTTGAAGCGGAAGGTGCGCCGCAGCCGCGGGATGCCTTCGGCCTCGACGACCTCCCATTCCGGCACCTGCGGCCGCAGGGCGGCGGTTTCCTGCGGGGTGAGGGTGGGCTCGCCGCCGCGGCAGGCCACGCAGCGGGACTGGGTGAGCTCGGTCATGGGAAGTGCTCCTCTCTCGCGCACGGCGCCGCACGCCGGGCGGCCGCTGCACGCCGCGGCAGCGTACAACTCCCGCCGGGCCGCGGGAAGGGGCCCCCGGGTCGCTCAAAACGCCGGATTCGCCTCGTCCTCGACTAGCACGGCCTCGGCCTCCAGGAAACGCTCGTTCATGGCCCGGGTCTCGAAGAAGGTCATGAACAGGCGCTCCGCGGGCACCGCCTGCCGATAGAGCGCACCGGTGCCGTCCCGCGGCCCGCCGAACAGGCTCATCGCCGCCTCCAGCCTGAAGGTGGCCGAGACGAAGGTGCCGGGCCGGCGCGGCTCCAGCGGTCCCTCCGCGCTCAGGCCACGGTAGAGGGTCGGGGCCGGGTCCCCGCTCCTGACGAAGAGCTGGTGGACGAATGCCAGGCGGCGCAGCACGTGCTCGGCGCGTGCCGCGCGCGAGCCCACCCCCTCGAAGGCCGCGGGGTCGCGCAGCACCTTGCCGCGGTAGGGAGCGAGCCCCAGCTCGGCGATCACCATGCGGTGCGCCTTCACCCATTCGCCGGATTGCGGGTTGCTCACGTAGCGGGCGGCGAAGGACGATTCCAGCTCCAGGAGTCCCCGCTCGCGCATGTAGCCCTCAAGGTCGGCCCACAGGCGCTCGTCCCCCCGCTGCGCCTCCGGGTCGAGCCGGCCAGCCGCGCGGAAGAACCCGGAGCGCTCCTCCAGCCAGCGTCCCGCCTCCAGGCGCAGACCATCCAGGCGCCCGAGCGTCCGCGCCCGGCGGCCCGGGTCGCAGGGGAACTCCACCTCGCGGTCGAAGCAGGCGGCCGCCTCGGCGTAGCGGGCCACCTCGGCGGCGCCGGCCGCGCGGGAGTCCCGGGCGAACTGGTAGGAGCCGACCGATTCGAGCGGGATCTCCCACACGGCGCCCCGATCCTCGAAGCCCATGATCCGGCAGACGAACTGCCCCGTGGCGAGGTCCAGCCGCTCGATCTGCACGGGCGTGCGCCGCCGGTCCAGCAGGCGGCCGCGATTCCCCGGCACCAGCCACTTGAGCTCGCCGGGCTGGAACTCCGAGTCCGGGGCCATGTGGGGATCGAACTGGTGGATCATGCGCATCCCTCCGCCGGGCGACCCGCGTGATGCCCGCTGGCAAACGTCCACCGCGGCTTGATAGTATGCTGTGTCTCCTCGTTTGACCGGCCGCGGCCTACTCACATCCCCAGGGAGTGAATCCATGTCCGACTCGCTGCTCCGCGTGCCGCGCGCAGCCTGCGCCGCCGGTCTCGCGCTCGCCATGCTCTCACCGGTTTCGGTCGCCGGGAAGGCCAGGACCACCCGCCCCGCGGCGAACGCCCGGGCGGCGGGGCCCCGGGTCCAGGAGCACTTCCTCGGCAACGGGATGAAGCTGCTCCTGATCCCCAACCACCTCTCGCCCACCGTCTCGTGCGGATGGGTGGCCCACGTGGGCTCGGCCAACGAGCGCCCGGGCATCACGGGCATCTCGCACCTCTTCGAGCACATGATGTTCAAGGGCACGCACGTGATCGGCACGCGGGACTACGAGAAGGACGTGCGGCTCATCGAGGAGCAGGAGCGCGTCCAGGACGAGATGCGCGCCGAGCTCTCCCGGATGCGCGCCCAGCAGCGCCGCGGCGAGCTGGCCGACATGACCCTTCCCGAGGCCAAGAGCGAGCGCTACCGGCGGCTCGAGGCCCGCTTCGACTCGCTGGTGGCCGAGCAGCGCGCCAACATGGTCAAGAACGAGTACGACAAGATCTTCTCCCGCAACGGCGCCACCGTGACCAACGCCTTCACCAACAACGACGTGACCTTCTACGTCGAGACCCTCCCCGCCAACAAGCTCGAGCTGTGGTTCTGGATGGAGGCCGACCGGCTCAAGAACCGCGTGTTCCGCGAGTTCTACTCGGAGCGCGACGTGGTCTACGAGGAGCGCCGGCGCTCGGTGGAGTCCACCCCCACCGGCAAGTACCAGGAATCCTTCGACGCCGTCTTCTGGGACGCCAGCCCCTACGCCTGGCCCGTGCTGGGGTGGCCGAGCGACGTGGCGATGATCACCAAGGCCCAGGCCGACGAGTACTACGACCTCTACTACGCTCCCCAGAACATCACCGCGGTCCTGGCGGGGGATTTCGACCCCGAGCAGGTCCTGCCCATGGCGGAGAAGTACCTGGGCTCCATCCCGCGCGGCGCGCGGCCGGCGCCCGAGATGATCACGATGGAGCCCCGCCAGCTGGCCGAGAAGCGTTTCTACGGCGAGGCGGAGACCAATCCGGGCGTGACCGCGCGGTGGCACACGGTGGCCAGCATGCACAAGGACGAAGCGGCGCTCGAGGTGCTGGCCGGCCTGCTGAACGGCAGCAGCGGGCGCCTGCAGCGCAACCTGGTCCTGGGCGACGGACCCGCCACCGAGGCCAGCGCCGGCAACCGGACGCTCAAGTACGAAGGGCTGTTCGAGATCGAGGCCAAGTGCAAGGACGGGCGCACCCCGGAGCAGCTCGAGGGCGCCATCCACGCCGAGATCGAGAAGCTCAAGCAGGCGGCGGTGCCGGAGGACGAGCTCCAGATGGTCAAGAACCGCTATCTGGCCTCCAACTACCGCCAGCTCACGACCAACTTCCAGCTCATGCTGCGCTACGGTTACGCCGACGCGATCGGCGACTGGCGGGACGCGGACCGCGCCGACCAGCAGGTGCAGGCCGTGACCGCGGCCGACGTCCAGCGCGTGGCCAGGACCTACTTCACCAAGGAGAACCGAGCCGTCGCCATCTGGACCCGGAAGGCGGGCACGGAACCCGAAGACCCGGCGCTGGTCGCGCTGCCGGCCGAGGCCAGGCAGATGGCCAGGCAGATGCTCGGCCGCATCAGGTCGGCGACCGACAAGGCCCAGCTCCAGCAGATGCTCTCGCGCATGGAGCAGATGTCCGGCCAGCTCCCGCCCGAGATGAAAGCCGCCATGGACTACGTGCGCGCCCAGGCCGAGGCGCGGCTCAACGAGCTCTCCAAGTAGCCCGGAGGATGACGAGATGAATGCCCCTTCGCCCCGGCGCCGGCAGGCCGCGCGCCGGCTCCTGTTGGCGGTCGCCGCCCTGGCGGGCGCCGCGGTCGCGCCCGGCGTCCAGGCGGACCCCATCGTGTCGCACCCCGACCAGCTCCGCTTCCCGCCGCTGCGCTACGAGCCGCCCAAGGCCGCGGACTACCGGCTCAAGCTGCGCAACGGCGTGGTGGCCTACCTGGTCCCCGACCGCAGCCTGCCCCTGGTCAACGTCCACGTGCTCATGCGGCTGGGCCCCGACCTGGACCCGCCCGGCAAGGAAGGGCTGGCCGCCATGATGGTGGAGCTGCTCACGCGCAGCGGGACGGCCCGCATGACCGCCGCCCAGCTCGAGGACCGCGTCAACTTCCTGGGCGCACAGCTCACCTCGTCCATCGGCGGCGGCTTCGGCGGCCCGTTCGGCCCGTCGGGCCCTCCCATCAGCCCGGCCGACGCGCGCGCGACGCTCAACCTGCTCTCCAAGGACCTCGACGAGGGGCTGCAGCTGCTCACGGACTGTCTCAAGACCCCGGCCTTCCAGGAGGACCGCATCCAGGTCAGCCGGGAGCAGGCGCTCCAGGGCATCAAGACGCGCAACGACGACAGCCGCACGATCGAGAGCTACCAGTGGGGCTACCTGGCCAGCGGGGAAGGTCACTGGAGCAATCGCCACGCAACGCAGGCCTCGATCCAGGCCATCACGCGCGACGACCTCCTGGCGCTCCACCGGCGCGCGGTGGGGCCGAGGAACTTCGTGCTCGCCGTCTCCGGAGACTTCGACCGCCCGGTGATGGTCAAGGCGCTGGAGGCGGCCTTCGCGAAGTGGCCCAACCCGGGCGAACGCCCCGCTCCGCCGGCCGCCCCGGCGGAACCCATGGACCGCGGCTGGTTCATGGTGGAGAAGGACGTCAATCAGGGCCGCGTCTCGATCGGGGTGCCCGGCCTGCAGCGCGAAGACCCCGACATCTACGCGGCGCGCCTCATGAACGACATCCTGGGCGGGGGGGGCTTCACCTCCCGGCTCACGAACCGCATCCGCTCCGACGAGGGGCTGGCCTACCAGGTGAGCTCGCGCCTGGGCGACGGCTTCTTCTATCCGGAGCCCTGGCGGCTGGTGTTCCAGTCGAAGGTGCGCTCGGTGGCCTACGCCTGCCAGATCGCGCTCGAGGAGGTCCAGCGCATGCGCGACTCGCTGGTGACGCCGGAGGAGCTGGAAGCCGCCAAGAGCAAGTTCATCGAAGGCTTCCCCACCCAGTTCGCCACCGCCGGGGCCATCGCCGGGACGCTCGCGGCCGAGGAGCTTTCCGGCCGCTACGGGCGCCAGCCGGACTACTTCGCCACCTTCCGTGACCGCATCCGCCAGGTGACCGCCGGGGACGTCCAGCGCGTGGCGCGCCGCCTGCTGGACCCCGGGAAGCTGCTCGTCCTGATGGTGGGCAACACGGCCGAGATGCTGCAAGGGGATCCCAAGTACCCCGCGCAGCTCGCCGCGCTGGCCGGGGGGGAGCCCCGGCGGTTGCCGCTGCGCGACCCGCTCACCATGAAGCCGGCGAACCCGTAGCGACCGGGCAGCCCGTGCGGGCGCGCGGCCTCGACCTGCGGAAGGCGCCGCCCGGCTACCGCTCGCGGGAAGCCGGCCTCTTCGCCGCCCAGCTGGACGAGCTCGCGGCGTGGCTGCTGCGCGCGCGGCCCGTCCTGGGGATCGGCTGGATGGACGATGGCATGCCCCAGCCGGAAGGGGGCGCCCCGCCGCGGCGCCTCGCCGGAAGGCCGCTCGCCTACTTCCGCGGCCTGCTGGGAAGGGCCCGCGCCCACACCAGGCGGGCGGTGGCGCGCCTGGGCGATCCCGATCTGGAGCGGCGGGTCACTCGCAGGCGGCGCGACGGGACCCTGCACGAGGTCAACCTCCGCTGGGTCCTCTACCACATGGTGGAGCACCTGGCCGGTCACTGCGGCCAGATCCTGCTGCTCCGCCACCACTACCGCGACGCGCGCCGACCCTGACGCGGGAGGAACCATGGCCACCACCGTCCGGACCCTGATCGAGCCCGCAGCCGAATTCCGATCCGCCACCGTGGCCACGCTGGTGGGGGGGCTCGACGAGCAGAGCCGCAAGCTGCTCGACGACGTCCGGGACCTCTCGGCGGACGACCTGGGCTGGCAGCCGGCGCCGGGGATGAACTCCATGGGGATGCTGCTGGCCCACATCGCCGTCGCCGAGACGCACCTCACGGAGGTGGGGCTGCTGGGCAAGCCCGACAGCGACCTGCCGCGGATCCTCGGCATCCGCATGGAGGACGACGGCCTACCGCTGCCCCCGGGCGGGAGGCCTCCGGCGGCGCTGCGCGGCAGAGACCTCGGCTTCTTCACCGGCCTGCTGGCACGGGCCCGGTCGCACCTCAAGCGCGCCGCGGCCGGCCTCGCCGATGCCGACCTGGATCGTCAGGTCGTGCGCCCGCGCCCCGACGGCGGGCAGCGCGTCTTCAACCTGCGCTGGGTGCTCTACCACGCCCTCGAGCACCAGGCCGGCCACCACGGCCAGATCCTGCTGCTCATGCACTTGCGGAAGAACGCCGCGGGCTGACACGCCTTCGCGAGGCGGGCCAGGCGGCCGGCCCCGGCGGCCGCGAGCCTAGCCCGGGTTATTCATGAACCGCGAGCCGAAAGCGCGAGACGCAGGGCAGCCGCAAGGAGTTGGGCCGGCTGCGACGCAGGCGTGTCTGGAGACACGTCGAGGAAGCGGCCGGCCCAACGACGCCGCGGATGCCCTGCAGATCGCGCTTGCAGGCCGCGGGCTCATGAATAACCCGGGCTAGGCCGCCTCCACCACCTCCGCGATCCGCGCCATCGCCTCCGCGAACACCCGGGGCTCCGGCAGCAGGCTCACCACCAGGTGTCCCTCCTCGGCGAAGTCGTAGAAGTAGCCGGGGTGGACGATCACGTCGCGCCGGAGCATCTCGAGCGCCCACGCCTCGTCGGTTCGCGTCCGCGGTAGCCCCAGCACCTGCATCCATCCGCCCTGCGCGGGGAGCGCCGTCACCTGCGGGCAGCGCCGCTCCAGGTCGCCCACCGTGGCCAGGTTGGCCGCGATCCGCTCGCGGGCTCGCGACTGGAACCCGTGCCGCCCCGCCAGCCAGCGCGGCAGGGCGGCCTGGGCCGGGGAGGACACCGACAGAAACAGGTCGGCGATCCATTCGAGGCCCCGCATCGCCTCGCGCCGCGCGGACGCCGGCCCTCCGACCACGATCCAGCCCACCTTCATCTGGGGCAGGCCGCAGCACTTCGAAAGCCCGCCCAGCACGAAGGCCGGAACCCGCCGGGAGCCGAGCAGGCTGGGCAGCGGCGCGGTGGCGGGCGGGCGGGGGAAGTCGCCGAACACCTCGTCGGAGATCAGCGCGGCGCCGGTGCGCTCGCACCGTCCCTCCACCGCCGCGACCTCCTCCGCGGAGTGGCAGCTGCCGGTGGGGTTGTTGGGTTGCACCACGACGACCGCCCGCGTGCGGGGGCCCGTGGCCCGCTCGAGTGAGTCCAGATCCAGGTGCCAGGCCCCGTCGAAACCCAGCCGGTAGCGCCGGATTCGCACGTCCTCCAGGGTCGCGAGCGGCTCAAGCAGCGGGTAGCCGGGGAAGGGCGCGGCCGCGGCGTCTCCCGGGTCGCACAGCAGGCGAAACAGGTGGGCGTAGGCCTCGCTGGTGCTGGCCGTGAGCACCACGTCGTCGGGATCGGCGCCGACACCTCGGTCCCGGTAGTAGTCGGCCACCGCCTCCCGGGCCTTCCGCGTTCCCCGGGGCTCGGGCTCGTGGCCCGGGCCCCCGAGCGCGGCGAGCACCGACAGCATCTCGCCCGCGTCGTCCGCCAGCCCGGCGCTCACGGGATCCGTCTCGGTAAGGTCGAGCAGGCGCGCTCCTGAGGCGCGGCGCCCGGCGAGGACGCGAGCGAGCGCGTTGTCGGCGGCTCCGTAGGGAACCCGGCGGGAGAGCATGCCGGGGCAGGCTAAGGGCGGCGCCCACCACGGGCAAGCCGGCCCCAGGCCGAGCCCTCCTCGAGACCCCGGCGCAGGGGGGAGCCGGCTGCGTGACGCCGGCCCCCCGCCCCGCGTGCTACTTGCTCTTGTTCGAGGCCAGATGTCCGGCCCGGACCATCACGTGGCTGCGCAGCCTCTCGTACTCGACCTTGGTGACGAGCTTCTTGCCGAGCAGCTCCGAGCGGCTCTTGAAGGGCCGCGCCGCGATGATCTGGTCGGCGATCGTCTCGCTGACGCCGGGCAGCTTCTCCAGCTCGACGCGGGTCGCCGTGTTGAGGTCAACTCGCGCGGCGTGCATGGTGGCGTGCTTCGCCGTCCGCCTGGCCCCGGTTGCCACGGTCTCCTGCTTCGCCGCCCTGGTGCCGGGCGACGGCCGGGCAGGGACCGAGCCCTGCTGGGCCCGGGCAGCGAGCGGCAGCGCGACGGCGAGCGCCAGCGCGCTCGCCAGTGGGATGAGACGACGGGGATTCATGATGCACCTCCTGCGGAGGGCGAGTGGATGGCACGCCGCCGCGCCCTCCGGACGGTCGGCGTGGAAGCGGCGTCGCGGCCGCTTCTGCAAAAGGGGTCGAGCCCGGCGCGCTCCGGCCAGGATGTCGGGCCGGGCGAGGGCGCGATGAGCGTCAGGATCGAGGCGGGATCGAAGGGAAGGGGGGTCGGGGAGGGGGCGAGGACGCGGCGCGAACCCGCGGCAGAGGGGCAGCGGTGGGTCGCGGGCGGGCCGGCGCGGGGCGGCCCGCGGCCTTCGCCTACCGGAAGCTGCGGCGGGTTGACGGACTGGATGCGTAGGTGAAAGGCGCGCGACCCGGTGATGCGCGGCGGGATGCCGACGGCCGGAGCGGCCACGGCCTGCCAGCCGGAGGCGCTCGGTCCCGGATGGGAACTTCCCGTGCGCGCACCCTGGGGGAGCACGGCTCGGCGGCCCCCTTCGCGCGGAAGGCGCCGCGGGGACGGAGTCCCGGGTCCTCCGGGCCCACGCCGGCGGGCGGCGCGCAGCTCGCTGCGAAGCGCGGCCGCGT
>JBBIHL010000014.1:0-16247 GCA_037447075.1 Candidatus Eiseniibacteriota bacterium
CAGCGGACGAAGTCCTTGCCGCCCTTGTCGAAGAGCTTCGCCGCCTCCGCGCCGGAAGCGAATCGGAAACGACGATGACCACGAGCCGCGAGTTTCGCCGTGCTGTGCTCGGTCTGCACCAGAGCGTGCTCGACCGTGCTATTGTCGATCTCGCCGCCGATTTCGCGCAACTCATGCGGCTCGACATGATCGGCTTCTTCATCGAGGAGCCGGACATAAGCGGATTGGCTGGCTTGCCATTCGTCCGCGAATTTCGCGTGCTTGGCCGGGAATGGCATCCGCTCGATACGCAGCGCCTCGCCCGCGAGGTCGAGCTTGCCGCGTTGACGGCACGTCGCTTGATCACCGAGGCAGCCGCCGCGCATCGCATCGCTTGCAGCTTCGAGGTAGTGCGGGCACGTACCGAAGAGGCGCTGGCCGCCATTTCGCAGGCATCGGATATTCTCATCATCGCCGAGCCCAAGAGCGCGGTGAATCGCGTTGCCGGTGCCTTCCCGGGGCTTGCCGCTGCGGCGTTTCGCTCCAAGGCGTCGGTGCTGCTCGTGCCGCGCAGGATCGCGCGCACGCGCGGGCCGGTCGTGGCGCTTGCCGCCGCACCCGACGACCCGGCGATCGACGCCGCGATCTCGATTGCTGCGGCTGCCAACGAGAATGCCGTTGTCCTCTCGGAATTTGACCGCGCCGGAGCGATCGCAAGGCCACCGGGAGGTGGCATTGAGTTCGTTCGCTTGCCGGCCGGGATGCTGACGAACGAGCACCATATCGCGAGTGTGCTCGACCGCCACCGCGAGCGGCTCATCGTGGTAACGCGCGGCGCGTTGGGCGGTGGCGCCGGACTGTTCCTCTCGTCGCTCGCGTCAGCGCGTGGCGTGCCGGTACTGATTGTTGAACCCGCGGGGGCTGGCCGTTGATCTCGGCGAACCGGCGCCGGCGCATCGTGAGCATGCGCCTGGTGGTGACCTCGGTCACCGTCGGGCTCACCACCGCGGCGGTGGTCAGCGTGGGCGCGCTGGCCGAGCGCAGCGCGCGCCGCACCTTGACCCGCGAGATCGAGATGCGCCTGGTGCTCGAGGCGCGCTACCTGGCGCTCACCAGCGCGGGCGCGCTCTTGAGCGAGCTGCCCGAGCTCACCCTGCATCCGCTGGTGCGGGAGATGCAGACCGAGCGGCCCGAGCTGGCGTTCGTGGTGGTGGCCGACCACCGGGGCGCCATCCAGGGGCACGCCGACGCGCGCCGCCTGGGGACGCCCTGGACGCCGCCGGCCGGCCTGCGGCCGGTGGGGACCTCGATGCGCCTGGAGCCCGGCGAGAGCCTGCTGGGCGACAAGCACCTGCTGGTGGTGCAGGCGCCGGTGACGAGCGTGGTGGGGCAGCGGCTCGGCACCGCCGTGGTCGGCATGCGCCGCTCCTACATCGGCGCCGCGGTGGCCTCGGCGCGCCGGCAGCAGCTCCTCTTCCTGGCGGGCCTGCTCGCGCTCGGGGTGGCGCTGGCGCTGGTGGTGATGACCGCGCTGCTGCGCCCGATCGGGGCGCTGCGCGCCGGGCTGGAGCGCATCGGGCGCGGCGACCTCGACACGCCGCTGCGCCTGCGCGACCGCACCGAGCTGGGGCTGCTGGCCGACGCGGTCAACGACATGGCGGGCCAGCTCAAGGCCGCCCAGCGCGAGCTGGTGGAGAAGGAGCGCCTGGCCCGCGAGCTGGAGCTGGCGCGCGACATCCAGCAGCGCCTGCTGCCGGCCGGGCCCCGGACCGCCGGGGGCTGCGTGGTGCGGGGCGCCCACCGCGCCGCGGCCGAGGTGGGGGGCGACTACTACGACGTGCTCCCCCTGCCCGACGGCCGGCTGGCCATCACCATCGCCGACGTGTCGGGGAAGGGGCTGGGCGGCTGCCTGCTGATGTCCATGCTCTCGTCGCTGCTGCGCGCGCTCAAGACGGAGCACGGGTCGCCCTCGGCGCTGCTGGTGGCGCTGGAGGGTCTGCTGGGGGACGCGCTGCCCCAGGGCAGCTTCATCACCATGTTCTACGGCCTCCTCGACCCGGAGACCGGGAGGCTGGTCTACGCCTCGGCCGGTCACTCGCCGGTGCTGGTCTACCGCGCCGCCGAGTCCCGGGTGGAGACCTTCACCGGCGGAGGCATCCCCGTGGGGGCGCTGCGCGGCGGGCTGCTGGCCAGCACGCTCAAGGACAGCGTGCTGGAGCTGCGCCCGGGCGACGTGCTGGTGCAGTACACCGACGGGGTGAGCGAGGCCTTCAAGGCCGGCGGCGACGAGCAGTTCGGCCTGGAGCGGGTGCAGCAGGTGGTCCGGCAGCACGGGGCCAAGGGCTGCGACGGGGTGATCGCGGCGCTCACCCAGGCGCTGCTGGCCTGGGCCGGGGGGGACGCGCCGCACGACGACGAGACGCTCCTGGTGGTGGGCCGCGGCGTGGAGGCGGCGGCGCCGGCGGCGCGGGAGCCGGTGGCGAGCCGGCCCGGGGTGGTGCGGGGCGATCCGCTCGTGCTGCTGGAGCGGGCCCAGCGCGAAGGCTGCGCCTGGACCGTGCCGGCCGAGCTGGAGCGCCTCGCCGAGCTGCACGGGTGGCTCGACCGCTGCCCCCACCTGCGGGACCTGGACGCCCAGGGCTTCGCCACGCTCGAGAGCGCCCTCTACGAGGCGTGCGCCAACATCGTGGAGCACGGCTACCGGAACGACCGGTCGCAGACCCTGGAGGTGTGGTGGCTGCCCGGGGCGGCGGAGGGGGACGGCGAGCCGTCCGGCCTGCGGAGCTGGGCGGCCTCGCGCGTGTGCCGGGGGCTGTTCGTCGTGCGCGACCGGGGATTCCCCTTCAGTCCCGGGCGCTGGCAGCCGACGGACTTCGGAGACCGGAACGTGTGGAAGCAGGGGCGTGGGTTCGGCCTGGACATCATCCACCGCACCATGTGCGAGGTGGCCTACCACCCCGGCACGACGGCCGGGAACATCACGCTCATGCGGTTCGACCCGGCCAGAGCCCGGGAGGCGAAGAAGGAGATCGGTCATGTCTGAATCGTTTACCACCGTCATGGGCGAGCGGCGCGGCCGCGCCGTGGTGATGCGGGCGCGCGGCCGGCTCGACGCCCGGACCTCGCCGCTGCTCCTGCAGCGCGCCGAGCAGGCCCGGCCCGCCGGCGGCCACCTGGTGCTCAACCTGGCGGAGGTCTCGTTCCTTTCCTCGGCCGGCGTCGGGGCGCTCATGGTGCTCGCCGAGAAGGCCCGCCAGGACGGGGGCAGCCTGCGCCTGGCGCCGGTGTCGGCCGCCGCACGGTCCGTGCTGGGCGTGCTCAACCTGGACCGCTTCCTCACCATCGACGGATCCGAGGACGAGGCGATCTCGGCGCTGGAGGCGGCCTGAATGGAGGCCGCGCCCCGACCCGCCAAGGCGCTCGAGTCGCTCGCCGGCTTCGGGGAGCAGGTGCGCGGACCGCGGGAGGGCGGCGCCTTCGCGCTGGCGGAGCGGCGCGAGCACAGCCTGCTCTCGCTCTTCGAGCTCAGCCGGGAGCTGAGCGTGTCGCTGGACCTCTACCACACCGCCGACCTCGCGCTGCTCAACCTGATGGGGCACTTCGGCACGTCGCGCGGGGCCCTGTGGATCCTGCCCGACGAGTTCCCCCTGCGCGCGGTGCTCATCCGCGCCCACGGGCTGCGCGAGGACGTGGCGCGCGCGCTGGGCGCCGGGCTCGGGCCCCAGATGGCCGACCAGTACACCTACGAGCAGGGCCCGGTGCTGCTCGCCGACTGGGCCGAGGCGATGCGGGCCCCGGGCGCCGACCTGGCGCTGGAGGCCGGGCTGGCGGTGCTGGCGCCGGTGACCTCGCACGGCCGCCTGATGGGGCTGGTGGCCCTGGGGACGCGCGTGAGCGAGGGGGCCTACTGGCCGCTGGACCTGGAGTACCTGTCGGCGGCCTGCGGCATGGTGGGCGTGGCGCTGCAGAACACGCGCCTCTACCACCGGCTGCTGGAGAGCAACCGGCAGCTCCACCAGGTCAACGCCCGCCTGCACGAGCTGGACGCGCTCAAGTCCCGGTTCGTGCAGAACGCGAACCACGAGCTGCGCACGCCGCTCGCCATCATGATCGGCTACCTGGAAGTACTGCTGGACGCGCCGGAGACGGCCGGTGCGCAGCGCAAGACCCTCGGCACCGTGGCCGAGCAGGCGCGCAAGCTCAAGGGCCTGGTGGAGAACCTGCTCGACTTCTCGGCGATGCCGGAGGGCGGCCTGGAGACGAGCTGCGAGGAGGGTGACGTGGGCGCCTTGGTGCGGCGCGTCTACGAGGCCCGGCGCCCGGGGGTGATGGACTCGCTGCGCGAGCTGGAGCTGCACCTGGCGGCCGGCCTGCCGGCGGCGCGCTTCGACGCCCGGCGGCTGGAGCAGGCGCTCAACCTGCTGCTCGACAACGCGGTCAAGCTCACCCCGCTCGGGAGCGCGATCAAGCTGGTCGCCCAGCCGTGGAGCGCGGGAGGGCAGAACCGGGTGCGGGTGCAGGTGGCGGACAACGGGCCGGGGATCCGCAAGGACCAGCTGGACTCGCTGTTCGACGCCATCCGGCAGATGGACGGCTCCCCCGCCCCGGTGGCGCGCGGCATGGGGCCGGGGCTGGCGCTGGTCAAGGAGATCGCCGAGAAGATGGGCGGCGCGCTGGAGGCGGCCAGCGAGCTGGGCGTCGGGACCACGTTCAGCCTGCTGCTGCCGGCCGTCGCGAAACCCTGACCGCGAGCGCCGGCACGACGAGGCCGGAGCCCCGGGGGCTCCGGCCTCGCACGGCGGGCGGGCGTCGATCAGTTCGGCAGCAGCACCCGGTCCACCACCTGGATCACGCCGTTGGACTGGCCCACGTCGTAGGTCGAGATGTGGGCCACGGCGCCCTTCTCGTCCTTGATGACCAGGTTGGCCTGGCCGTTCAGCATGGCCCACAGCGTCCCGCCGCTGGCGGTCTTGAGGGCCACCGGGCCGCCGTTCTTCTTGATCCGCCTGCGCAGCTCGGCCGCGTCCAGCCGGCCCGGCACCACGTGGTAGGTGAGCACCTTGGCGAGCGCCGGCTTGTTATCCGGCTTGAGCAGGCTCTCCACCGTGCCGGCCGGCAGGTTCTCGAAGGCGTCGTTGGTGGGCGCGAACACGGTGAAGGGGCCCTTGCCCTTCAAGGTCTCCACCAGGCCCGCCGCCTTGACCGCCGCCACCAGCATGGTGTGGTCGGCCGAGTTCACCGCGTTGTCAATGATGTCCTTGGTGGGGTACATCAGCTCGCCGCCCACCACCACCTCGCCGGTGGCGAGCGCTCCGGTCGGCGCCGCCAGCGCCGCGGCGAGAATCAGCATGCATCTCGTCCTCATGGCCTTCGTCTCCTGGTTCCAGCTGCGAATCCATCCCTCGTAGCTCGGGCCCTCGCCGTGCGCGGCGCGGCTGCTACTCGCACGCCACTACGGGCCGTGCGGGCGGCCGGATGAGGACGGGTTGGCCCGGGGGCCGGCGCCCCCGGAATTGACCGGGGCTGTACAGTCCGACGGACGCGGCCTTCAACCCAAAGGGTGCCCGCTCCGTAGAGGGGGTGGATGCCGGCTCCCGTCCATACCCCCAAGCCCTGGAGGGACTCGACCATGAGGACTCTGCCCCTGATGCTATCGCTCGCCGTGCTCGTGGGATCCGCCGGCCCGGCGGCCGCCGGCGGCGCCTCGCCGCGGGTGAGCAGGGCGGCGACCAAGAAGGGAGAGGCCATCGTGAAGGTCGTCAAGAGCGATGCCGAGTGGAAGCAGCAGCTCACCCCCCAGCAGTACCGGGTGCTGCGCCAGAAGGGCACCGAGATGGCGTTCACCGGGAAGTACTGGAACCATCACGCCGCCGGGGTCTACCGCTGCGCCGGCTGCGGGCTGGAGCTGTTCGGCTCCGACGCCAAGTTCGATTCCGGCACCGGCTGGCCCAGCTACTGGGCGCCCATCGCCCCGGGCCACGTGACCGTGGCCAGCGACGAGAGCCACGGCATGGTGCGGGACGAGGTGACCTGTGCCCGCTGCGGCGGGCACCTGGGGCACGTGTTCGACGACGGCCCCGAGCCCACCGGGCTGCGCTACTGCATCAACTCCGCGGCGCTGGAGTTCGTGGCCGGCAAGTAGGGGCGGGGCGAGGGGCCCCTTCAGCGGACGGCCGCGCCGGCCGCCATCGTCTTGGCGCGGGTTTCGAGCTCCCGAAGCGACGCGCGGAGCGCCTCGCTCCCCTCGCCGAACCGTCCCGGCGGGACCCGCTCTTCGAGGAACCGCAGCGTGTCGAGGCAGCCGTGCGGGTCGCCGCGTTCCAGCTGGGCCGAGGCGAGCTGGAAGAGGGCGGCGGCGTAGTTGGCGGTCATCGCGCGCGAGGCCGACTCCAGGAGCACGCTCGTGTCGGCCACCCCCGCGTAGCGCACCCGCTCGGTCAGCACGTGCCGCAGATGCTCCAGGTCCCATGCGCCCGCGTCCTTCGTCGGGAGGACCCGGAAGGCCATCCCATCGAGCCTGGCCCAGGGCCAGAGCCACGAGAGGTTCGAGGGAGGGACGGTGACCGCGAGGCAGACCGGCCGCCGCCAGCGGTTGAGGCGAAGGAGGTCGAGGATCACGTAGTCCTGGGGGATCAGGTAGCTGCCGGGCTCACTCGGGGTCAGCCTCAAGCGCACCGTGTCCGGCAGCGGGACCGAGGGGGGCACACCCACCCGCGCGCCCGGGTCCACCGGGATCGCCACGGAGGAATCGCCCGGCCCCGGTGCCGGGGCGGCGCGCTCGCCCAGCCCCGCGAGGTCGGGGTGGCGGCGGCCCAGTTGGCGGGGGTACCAGGCGGTGTTGGTCAGCGGGATGTTGATCACGGCCACGTCCGGCCGGACCCCCTCCACCTGCTGGAGGTACCAGAGCGGGAAGCTGTCGTTGTCCCCGTTGGTCAACAGGATCGCCCGCTCGGGCAGCGGCTCGAGCACGTCCCGGGAATAGGTCTCGGCGAAGCGGACCCGCGACTGGTCGCACGCGCGGAGGTTCTTCGCCAGCGAGGCGAGCGGCATCCACGCGAGGGCGGCGCCCATGGCGAGCGCCAGGCCGCGCCCCGGCGCCCCGGGGAAGCGGGCGGCAAGGCGGAGCACCGTGCTCGCTCCCACGCCGACCAGGGGGGCCAGGACGACAAGCGACGGCAGGTAGTGCCGCTCCATCGTCCGGAAGTAGGCCTTCGGCAGGTTGAAGTAGAGCACCGCCCCCAGGCTTCCGCACAGCAGGAAGAGGAGCAGGCCGAGGCCCCGGCGCGGAGCGTCACGCAGCGTCGCCACCCAGCCCAGGGCCGCGAGCAGCGCGGGCAGCGGCAGCCAGGGCCACGCGGGCAGCAGGTTCGCGCGGAGGAAGCCGAGGTAGTCCGCGAGCTGGACCCCCAGGAAGTCCGCCGATCGCGGGAACATCCGCACGAGGAATCCCCCGCCGTACTGCTCCAGGGACACGTAGGACCAGAGGCGCGCCAGATCGCGCGGCTCGCCGATGTTCAGCGCCGGGTCGCGGGCGGAAAGCGGGATGAGGAGGAGGTGGAACGCCAGCCCCACCGCCAGCCCGCCCGCGAGCGCGCCCCAGCTGCGGAGGTCGAGCCAGGCGCGCGGCCGGCGCAGCGCCACCCACGCCAGCGCGGCGGGGAGGAACAGCGCGTTGGTGCGATGGACGCTGAAGTCGAGGCCGAAGAGCAGGAACAGCAGGAACAGCCGGCCGCGCCGGTCCGAGACTGCCGCCCCCCGCCACCAGGCCAGCGCGGCGGCCAGGATCAGCGCGGTGAAGCAGGCGCTCAAGACGTAGGGCGTGAACCGGGCCGCATGGGTCCAGACCGAGGTGCCGAAGGCGAAGGCGAGCCCGGCGATCGCGCCCGCTGCCAGCTCGGGCGCGCGCGGCGACCGGTCCGCCGGCGCGGCCAGGCGGATGGTAAGCCCGGTCACGAGGCCCGCCAGCAGGGCGGCGATCACGGCGGCGAAGAGGTTGAGCCGGAACGCCACCGGGAAGACCAGCGGCACGCGGCTCACGGCCCACCCGAGAAGGGTGAGCACGAGCGATCCCGGAGCCGGCGTGACGCCGAGCGTGCGCGCTGCGAGGGGGTAGCTGCTGCCCTCCCACCAGGTGATGGTGCGCGGCGCGGTGAGGGCGTAGGCGGCGAAGGCGAGCGCCGCGACGCCGGCGGAGACCGCGAGCGCCGCCCGCGTGGGGGCCGCGGGCGCGCGCGTGGCTGGCTGGCTCTCGCTGGCGTCCATCCGCCCAGGGTAATGGCCCCGGGCGGAGTTGGCCAAAGCGGTCGGCGCTACAGGACTCTCGCCGAGACCTGGTATTCGACCTCGTAGCCGCAGGCGGTGTCGCCGAGCTGGATGATCTTGAGCCCGCTGTCCCAGTTCGTCCCGCCCCGGAACATGTGAGTCCGCGTGGTTCCGTACTCGTTCTTGCGGCCGTCGGGCACGCCATTGTCGTACTCCGTGCAGCGCGGCTCGAACTCGAAACCCTGGTTGGGCTGCGGATCCATGATGAAGCGGAACTCGTGGTTCGCCGGCTGGTTGGTCGCGCCGGGAAGGCCGGTGAGGTTTCCCCGGGAGAGCCACAGGGTGTCCCCGTGGAGGCTCAAGACCCGCAGCTCGTAGACGAACTCGCCGGGATTGGTCGGGACGCCCTCGCAGGCGCCGCGCACCTTGAAGTGGTGCACGTTGACCGTGATCTCGTGCTTGCCGGCGTTCGGGTCGGCCGTGGGCGCGGTCGGGCTGTCCTTCCCGCACGAAGTGAGCACGCTGGCGGCGGTGATGCCCACCAGGGCGATGAACGACGAAGGGGCTCGCGACATGTTCTGCCACCTTTCCGGGGGCCGCCTGCAGCCGGCAGGGTTCCGCCGGTGCAGGGGCACGGCGGCGGCCGGGCCTGTAGGCCGGGCTTTCCGGCACCCGAGGCGGGCCTCCGCTCCTCACCCCCACATGCGCGGGATGGGCTCCGTTCGCGCAACGGGCCCCGGAGGCGTGGCCTGGCCCCAGGCGGGTGCAGCGGTGGTGGGGGGTCGTGCCGGAGGCGTCATCCGGCGCGGTGGCGTGGGGCGGCGCGAGGGATCAGCCGAGGTCGGGCCGCGGCCGCGCCTCACTCGTCGTCGTCATCGTGGTGGTCGTCGTCGTCCCCCTCATCCCATTCCTGGTAGTGGGCGTCGTACTGCGAGCACACCGGCTCCGCGATCTCGCCGAAGTAGTCGGCGTCGCCTTCGTCCCAGCGCTCGACGACGATCCGGGTCCTCGGGCGGTGCCAGCAGGCGAGGACGTGGCGTTCCCAGCCCGCATAGGTCGGGAAGTAGGCCGCGCAGAAGTTGCACCCGTAGTAGGGGCGGCGCCGGCTGAACGACAGGTCGAAGATTCCGCCGCCGGTACGGAAGGCGACATGAGCCGACGTGCCGCTGCGGTAGGGAACCGACCAGTAGGGCACCGGTCGAACCTGCAGGTAGCGCTCGTGGCGCACGACGAAGCACCCGGGGGCGGTCGGTCGCAACACGAAAGCCCCGGGCCGGCGCACGGCCACGTATCGGATCCTGTCGTAGCGGTAGCCGTGGCGCCAATGACGTTTGACCGCCCCGGGTTGCTCCCCCCGATGCTCGACCACCACCGTCTTCTCGCGGTGGCCGGCGTGGGCGGTCCCCGCCGGGAGCGCCGTGGCGGCGCAGGCCGCCAGCGCGACCGCGATGGACGAACGGGCATGACGAACGCTCATGGCTTCCTCCTCAGGCTTGCTGCCGCTCTCCTTGCGCGGCGCCCCGGCCGGCGCGCGACTCGAACGGTGCCGCCCTACTGGGCGGCCGCTCTCGCCGGGCGCTTCTCTTCCCGCAGCCTGCCGCTCACCTGGCGCCAGAGCGCCGCGTCGTCGGTGCGGGTCAGCCGCGAGGTCTCCGAGATCGAGTGGAACGCGAAGCCGACCGCGCAGCCCGTGACGATGCCCGCCATCAGCTCGCCCCGGGCCGCGGGTGCGGCGAAGATCCACGCGAACGCCACGGCCACCACGATGACGGCGTTGGCCAGGCACGCGTTGAGCCAGTCACCGGCCGGGCCCATCCCCGGCAGGGCCTGGATCTGCCTGGACCGCGTGAACCAGCGGGGTTCGCCGCCCTCGCCCTCGAGGAACTCCTCGACGTAGCCGGCAATCAGGCGGGCCTGCTGGCGGCCGCGCAGCGCGGCGTAGAAACCCAGGGCCACGGCGAGGACCACCGGGATCATGAGTCCGGGGTTCCTGGCGCCGATCCCCCACGAGAGCAGCACGGCGGCCGCCACCCCTGCGGCGACCCAGCACAGCTGCCCGGTGCGCTCGGCGTCGCGGCCCCGGTCCATGAGAGCGGCGTATTCCATCTGTCTGTCTTCCGCGTGCGAGACCATGTCGAATCCTCCTCGGGCCGGGCGTCGGGAGCGACCTCGCGCCGGCCCCGGCCAGGTGCCCGGGTGGTTATCGGCGGCGGAAGGTGGGGGGTTGAGCCGCCGCTGCCGACCTGGCCGGCGCCCCATCAGACCCCGGTGGCATTCTGCATTCCCGTGCTCCGCGCCGGGCACTCTGCAATCTGGCGGTGGGCGGGAGGCCTCGGACGATGCGCCGGCGTGTGATGGCGACGCAAAGGCTGGGACCGTTGGGAACCCCGCCGCCTCGCGCGGAATCCGATAGTTCGGGACTGGCTGGACGCCCCCCCACCGAAAACGCGTGATCTCGAGGGCTCGAACCGTCGCGCGCCCGGGCCGCCCGGCGGCACCGACGCCCCCCGTGCAGGACGAAGCGTGTTGATCCCAAGTCCGAGCATCGAAGCGGCCTCGACCGCGGCTCCGATCGTGGGCGACCTCGCGATGCTCTTCGTGGGGTGGGCCCTGGGCATCCTGTCCTCGCCCATCACCGACGCGATCCGGCGCCGCTCGGTCAAGCAGCGGATCACCCGGGCCGTCCGGACCGAGCTGCGATCGCTTCAGGACGCCTTCGCCAACGTGGTGATCCAGGTCTCGAGGCGGCGCGGCGTGCTGACGCGCTCCCTGCTGGAGGCCCTGATGTCCACGATGGTGACCTCGGGACATACCGCCGGCACGGGCAAGACCCTGAAGGTGATCGACGACCTGCTCGATCCCGACGGTGGCGCCCTGGGCCAGGCGCCGGCCTCGGAGCCTAGGGGCGCCCGGACGTTCCTCTCGCTCCGGGTCCAGGGCGTGCCCTTCCTCGAGTCGCACCTGCACCGGCTCGACTTCTACTCGCACGAGACGCAGAGGCAGCTGCTCGAGATCCACTCCGGATCGCAGATCTTCAATCAGCACGCCGACGAGGCCATGCATTATCAGTTTATGTCCTTCAACCACGTAGTGGGCGAGGAACACCTCGCCGCGCTCCTGTCGAACGTCGAGCAGAGCTACGATCGGGCCGCGGAGAAGGCGAGCGAGCTGGTCTCCCAGATCGCGGTCCTGCTGCAGGCGCCCGAGATGCAGGCGCCCTGATGCCCCGTTCAACCAGGCCGGATGCAGGTGGGTGAATGCCCATGAACGATCCTCGCAGGACGCTCGCAGGCGCGATTCGCGCAGGCGCGCTGCTGGCGGCCCTCCTGGAATGCGGTGCGTTCGGCTCTGCGGTCGCCGCGGCGGTGACGCCCTCCGGGGCTGCCCCGCCGCTGGAGAGGCTCACCGGCACCGTGGCCGCGGTGGATTTCCGGGCCGGACACGTGGATCTGCTCACGGGAGTGGGGCACGCGCTCCGGGTGCGGCGCGTGCTCCTGCCCGCGGGGCTCAAGGTCAGGGTCGGCGCCGCGGAGTCCGCGCCCGCCGTGCTCGCGCCGGGTTGCGTGGTCCGGATGGAGTGCGGGCACACGCGGGCCGGAACGGTCGCCTCGAAGGTGACGCTGCTGCGGACCCCCGGCCAGCGGGAGAAGCCATGAGGCCCGCGGTGCAGGCGCTGCTCCTGCTCTCCCTGGTGAACGCCGTGGGTGCCACCGGCGCCTGTCCGCCCCCGACGCGGCCCGGCGAACCGCTGCCGGGACTCACGCCGGCCGAGCGGGAGCGCTTCGAGGCGGGCCGCGAGGTCTTCGAGCGCGCCTTCACCCCCGAGACCGGGCTCGGTCCCCTGTTCAACGCCGACGCCTGCGGCGAGTGCCACGAGGACCCGGTGGCCGGCGGAGCGGGCGACGAGGTCGAGCTCCACGTCACGGCCCTGCGGCCCGACGGGTTCTGCGATCCCCTGGCCGGCAAGGGCGGGCCCGTCATCCAGCAGGCCGTCACCCCGGCGCTCAAGGCCGCGCTCGGCATCGAGAGCGAGCCGGTCCCGGCGGAGGCCACCGCGCGCGCGGCCCGCACGGCCCCGGACCTCTTCGGCTTCGGCCTGCTCGACGCCGTGCCGGAGCGCGCGATCCTGGCGCTGGCCGATCCCGAGGACCGGAACCACGACGGCATCTCGGGCCGGCCGAATCGCTTCGTGGACGGGCGGCTGGGGCGCTTCGGGCGCAAGGCCTTCGTCCCCACGCTGGCCGAGTTCAACCAGGGGGCCTTCGTGATCGAGCAGGGCATCACCAACCCGGCCGTCCCCACCGAGGAGTCCATCGGGGGAGAGCCCATCCCGCCGGGCGTGGATCCGCTCCCCGAGCCCGAGCTCGACGAACGGGACATGAACCTGACCGACGATTTCGTGCGCTTCCTGGCGCCCCCCTCGCCCCTTCCCCTCGACCGCGAAGGCGAGCGCGGACGGATCATCTTCGGCACCATCGGGTGCGGCGGCTGCCACGTGCCGAGCTTGAGGACGGGCCGGCATCCCGTGCGCGCGTTGAGCGAGAAGACGGTCTTCGCCTACACGGATCTGCTGCTCCACGACATGGGTCCCGAGCGGGCCGACATCTGTCTGGGCGAGGCGTCGCCGTCCGAGTTCCGCACCGAGCCCCTCATGGGCCTTCGGCTCATGAAGTCGTTCCTGCACGATGGGAAGGCCACGACCATCGAGGAGGCCATCCGGCTCCACGGGGGCGAGGCCGCGGCGGCGCGGAAGCGTTTCGAGAAGCTCCCGCCCGAGCGGCGGGCGGCGGTGCTGCGCTTCCTGGAGTCGCTGTAGCCGGCCGCTACCGGGGCAGCACGTCGCTCCCCTGCGGCATCCCCGACTCGATGCGCACCTCCCGGAACAGCGCGTGGCGTGCGCCGTCGATCATGGGGGCCTGGAGCGGCCACACCAGCGCCGCGTCCCAGCGCCGCGGCGCCAAGGGTGCGCGATCGAGCAGGGGATGGAGCTCGGGTTCGAGCCGCGCCAGGCAAGGCGCCAGGTCCCGCAGGAGGCCGCGACCCAGAAACCGCGCGGCCCCCTCCAGCTCCCCCAGGCGCACGGCCGCGCCGGCCACGATCAGCAGGCTGCCGCCGGCCAGCGCGGTCGAAGCCTCCAGCTCGCGGACCAGGCGCCGCGCCTCGTCCGCGCGGCCCTCGCGCGCGGCGATCATGGCCTCGACCGCCTGCATGTTGCCGGGTTCGGCGCCGTCGGTCCTGCCCTCGCGCACCGCCTGCTCCGCCGCCGCGAGATCCCCACGGCTCAAGTGGACCCATGCCTGCAGGCCGTGGACCGCCGTGATGTAGAAGGGGTCCGACGACAGCTGGCGCAGGCGACGCGTCGCGGCGATCGCCTCGTCGTCCCGGCTGGTGAGCTTCGCCAGGAACGCCAGCCAGGTCGTGGCGAACGGCTCCTGCGGGTCGATCTCCAGCGATCGGCGGATGAGGCGCTCGGTCCCGGCGAGGTCGCCGCTGCTGAAGGTGTCCACCGCGAGGTTGATGAGCGCCGGGACGAAGCGAGGGTTGGCCTCGATGGCCTTGACCAGCGCCGCGCGCGCGCCGTCGCGATCCCCGGCGTAGCGCAAGACCAGCGCCTCGGCCTTGTGGGCCTCGGCCAGCCCGGGGTTGAGCGCCAGGGCGCGACGGGCGGCCTCGAGCCCCCGTCGCGCGGCCTCCGCAGGATCGCTTGCCGTCCCCCACTGGGCCATCTGTCCACAACAGTCCGCGATGCCGGCCCAGGCCAGCGCGTAATCCGGGTCGATCGCCGTGGCCTGCTCGAACAGCTCGAGTGCTTCACGGAGCGACTCGGCGGTGTAGCTGCCGTAGCGCTCGCGGCCCTTGAGGTAGAGGTCGTAGGCCCGCACGTCGCTGGGGCGATCCCGCACCAGGCCCTTGGACTCCGCCGGCGTGAGCGCCACGCGCAGCGCGCCGGCGATGGACGAGGCGATCTCCTCCTGCACGGCGAACACGTCCTGGAGCGTGCGGTCGTAGCGCTCGGCCCACAGCTGGAACCCGTCGGCGGCGTTGACGAGCTGCGCGGTGATGCGCACGCGGCCGCCGGCGCGCCGCACGCTGCCTTCGAGCACGGCCCCCACCCCCAGCTCGGAGGCGATCCTCGACAGGTCGGCCGGCGAGCCGCGGTAGCGGGCGACCGCGTTGCGCGACGCCACCCGCAGGCCCTTGATCTTCGAGAGGTCGGTGAGGATGTCCTCGGTGATCCCCGTGCAGAAGTACTCGCTCTCGGCGTCGCTGGCCAGGTTCTCGAAATAGAGCACGGCCAGCGACGGCAGCCCCGCGGCCGCCGGCGGCCCCACGGGCGACGACAGGTCGTGCGCGATGGCGTTCAGCTCGCGGCGCAGGTCGCCGATGTCCCGCGGCCGCTCGGCGGGGTCCTTGGTGAGGCAGCGGCGGAGCAGGTCGCGCAGGCGCGCCGGAGCCGCGGCGGGGATCGCGCTCCAGTCGGGCTCGCGCTCCAGGATGCGGGCGATCACGTCGGACACGGTGTCGCCGGCGAAGGCCTGGCGGCCGCTCAAGCACTCGAACAGCACGCTGCCGAACGCCCAGACGTCGGTGCGCCGGTCCACGGCCGCGCCCCGGGCCTGCTCGGGGCTCATGTAGGGCGCGGTGCCGAGGATGATGCCCTGGCCGGTCGCGGAGAGCGCCACGGTGGGCGAGACGGACAGGTTCGAGGCCCCGCCGGCGTCCGGTCCCCCCGCTTTCGCCAGGCCGAAGTCGAGCACCTTCACGACCCGCGACGGGGTGAGCATGACGTTGGCGGGCTTCAGGTCGCGATGCACCACGCCCCGCTCGTGGGCGGCCTCGAGCGCGGCCGCGATCTGCGCGCCGATCTCGAGGGTCTCGCGCACGGAGAGCGGACCGCGCGCGAGCCGCGCGCCGAGGGTCTCGCCCT
This sequence comes from Candidatus Eiseniibacteriota bacterium, assembly GCA_037447075.1. Classification (GTDB taxonomy): domain Bacteria; phylum Eisenbacteria; class RBG-16-71-46; order RBG-16-71-46; family RBG-16-71-46; genus JBBIHL01. The sequence continues at coordinate 15,170 of JBBIHL010000014.1, forward strand.
CGACGAACTCCAACACCAGGTAACGCGAGCCCGCGACGTCCTCCAGCCCGTGGATGCCCGCGATGTTGGGATGGTCGAGCGAGGCCAGCAGCCTGGCCTCCCGCTCGAAGCGCGCCAGACGCTCGGGGTCGCTGGCGTAGGCCTGGGGCAGGGACTTGATCGCGACGCTGCGCTCCAGGCGGGGGTCCCGCGCGCGATACACCTCCCCCATGCCGCCCGCGCCGAGCGGGGACACGACCTCGTAGGGACCGAGCTTGGCGCCGGGGACCAGGGGCATGCGCATACTCTAGCCGAGTCCCAGGGGGTGCGGAATGGCGGGTGCCCCTTGTCCCTCCGCCTGCGCGAGCGCACATTGCGCCGCATGGCGGCCGATTCGCAGGATCCGACCCCCCCGGACGGGGAGGCGACCGACTACGTCCCCCCCGACCCCGAGGAGCCACGGCCGGTCGAGCTGTGGTCGGCGGTGGGGGACGTGCCGCCCTGGGGGACCCTCCTCGTGCTCCTCTCGTGGGCCGCGGTCTTCGCGCTGCTCGCCATCCGCCGCGAGATCAGCGACGCCGCAGCCTACCTGGCCTGGGGCGCGAGCGTCACCGGGCTGGCTCCGCGCGAGGCCCTGTGGCGGCTGCTGGCCTCGACGTTCCTGCACGCGGGGGCCGCCCACGTCTTCTTCAACGCCGCGAGCATGCTGATCTTCGGCCCGGCGGTCGAGCGGGTGTTCACGCGCTGGGGCTTCTGGATCGTGCTCGCCTGGGGCGGCGGCGTGGCCTCGCTCGCCAGCCTGCTGTGGCGCACGTGGCGGCAGGGAGCGGGGCCAAGCCTCAGCGTCGGCGCCTCCGGCGCGATCTTCGCCCTCGGAGGCGCGCTGCTCGTCGCCGCCTTCCGCCTGCGGCACCGGCTGGCGCCCGGACGCGCGCGGGCGCTGGCCGGGGCGCTCCTCTTCCTGATCGCGCAGGGTCTGGTGGCGGGGTTCACGCGGCTGGGAACCGACAACGTTGCCCACGCGGCCGGGCTTCTCGGCGGCGCGGCGCTGGGCGCACTCATGCCGCTGAGCACGCGCCTGGGGGGCCCGCGGCCGGGG
>JBBIHL010000015.1:0-15703 GCA_037447075.1 Candidatus Eiseniibacteriota bacterium
TCGCCATCCGCGAGGGCGGCCGCACCGTCGGCGCCGGCGTCGTCACGGAGGTCACCAAGTAATGCTCCAGAAGATCCGCATCAAGCTGAAGTCCTACGACTCCGCGACGCTGGACCAGTCGGCGAGCGACATCGTGCGCACCGCCCGGCGGACCGGGGCCGTGACCTCGGGCCCGGTGCCGCTGCCCACGAAGAAGACGGTCTACACGGTGCTGCGCAGCCCCCACGTGGACAAGAAGTCCCGGGAGCAGTTCGAAGTCCGGATCCACAAGCGACTGATTGATATCACGCGCTCCACGGTGCAGACGATGGAGGCGCTGGAGAAGCTCGACATCCCGGCCGGCGTAGACATCGAGATCAAGACATGACGAGCCTTCCGGAGGAGGGCCATCCGAGGTGGTGCGCATGATCGGGCTCATCGGCAAGAAGGTCGGCATGACCCAGCTCTTCGACGAGAAGGGCGACGTGGTGCCGGTCACGGTCATCGAGGCCGGGCCGTGCCTGGTCACCGAGCTGCGGGAGCCCCTGAAGCACGGCTACAGCGCCGTGCAACTGGGATTCGGAGACGTCCGGGAATCGCGCCTGACGCGCCCGCGGCTGGGCCAGTTCCGCGCCCGGAACCTGACGCCGCGGCGGCACGTCCGCGAGTTCCGAGTGGATGACGCGAGCGGCTACCAGCTGGGTCAGGAGCTTCGGGTGGACGTGTTCGAGAAAGGGCAGAGCGTGGACGTGACCGGCGTGACCAAGGGTCGGGGCTTTGCGGGCGTGGTCAAGCGCCATGGTTTCACGGGAGGCAAGGAGACTCACGGCTGCACCACGCACAAGCAACCCGGGTCCATCGGGGCCTCCGCCTATCCGTCGCGCGTCATCAAGAACAAGCGGCTGCCGGGCCGCATGGGGGGCGCCAACTTCACGGCCAAGAACCTGCGCGTCGTGGAGGTGGACGCCGAGCAGAATCTCATCCTCGTGCGCGGCGCCGTGCCCGGGCCCGTGAACGGCCTGGTCTACGTGAGGAAGAGGAGCTAGCCCCGTGAACGCGAAGCTCTACGGCCAGGACGGCGCCGAAAAGGGCCTGACCGCGCTGCCCGACGAGCTGTTCGGCCGGCAGGTCCACGAGCATCTCTTGTGGCTCGCGGTCAAGCGGCACCAGGGCAACCAGCGCCAGGGAACGGCCAAGGTGAAGACGCGCGGTGAGGTGAGCGGCGGGGGCCGCAAGCCCTGGCGCCAGAAGGGCACGGGGCGCGCGCGGGCGGGCTCCAACACCTCGCCGCTCTGGCCGGGCGGCGGACGGGCGTTCGGTCCGCGGCCGCGTGACTACCGGACCGCGATGCCCCGCCGCCAGCGGCGCGCGGCGCTCCTGGCGGCGCTCTCCCTCAAGGCCAGCGAGAACGGGATCGCCGTGCTCGAGAGCCTCGCCCTGCCGCAGGCCCGGACCCGCGAGATGGCGGCGGTGCTCAAGAACCTGGGGCTCGAGGGCAAGCGCACCTTGCTGGTGCTCGACCGGGCCGATCCGGCCGTGGCGCGCTCCTGCCGGAACCTGCCCCGCCTGCGCGCCTGCCTGGCGCACCAGCTGAACCCGTACGAGCTGCTGGCCGCGGAGGCGCTGGTGCTCACGCGGGCGAGCCTCGAGCGCGTCCGGGAGGTTCACGCCCGATGAAGGATCCTCGCAGCGTGGTCCGCCGCGCCCTGATCACCGAGAAGGGCACGCTCCTTCGCGAGCGCCGCAACCAGTACCACTTCGAGGTCGCGCGCGAGGCCAACAAGATCGAGATCAAGCACGCCGTCGAGGCCATCTTCAGCGTGAAGGTGTCGGCGGTACGGACCCTGCAGGTCGCCGGCAAGCCGAAGCGCCAGGGCCGTTACGTGGGTCGGCGCAGTCACTGGAAGAAGGCAGTCGTCACGCTCCAGCCGGGGCAGAAGATCGAGCTGTTCGAGCAGATCTGAGGACGCATCCATGGGTCTCAAGAAATTCCGTCCCATCACCCCGACCCTGCGGCACTCGGTGGTTCCGGACTACAGCGAGGTCACCCGCCGGAAGCCGCTCAAGTCGCTCACCGAGGCGGCGCGCAAGACCGGCGGGCGCGACAACTACGGCCACATCTCCTCGCGCTGGCGGGGCGGAGGACACAAGCGCCGCTACCGTCTCGTGGACTTCCGGCGCGACAAGCCGGGTGTGCCCGCCCGGGTGGCCAGTCTCGAGTACGACCCCAATCGCTCGGCGCGCATCGCGCTGCTCAACTACGCCGACGGCGAGCGCCGCTACATCGTCGCGCCGGAAGGGTTGAAGCTCGACGACGTGCTCGTGTCGGGTCCCGAGGCCGAGATCAAGGTGGGCAACTGCCTGCCACTGAGGGCCATCCCGCTCGGCACCAGCGTGCACAACGTGGAGCTGTTCCCGGGGCGCGGGGCCCGGGTGGCGCGTTCCGCCGGCTCCTACTGCCAGTTGATGGCGAAGGAGGGCGACTACGCCCAGCTACGACTGCCCTCGGGCGAGGTGCGCAGCTTCCACGTCAACTGCCTGGCGGTGATCGGCCAGGTGGGGAACCTGGACCACGAGAACATCTCCTACGGCAAGGCCGGGCGGCGGCGCTGGCTGGGACGCAACCCCAGCGTGCGGGGCGTGGCCATGAATCCGGTGGACCATCCCATGGGCGGCGGCGAGGGCAAGTCCTCGGGCGGGCGGCATCCCTGTTCGCCGTGGGGCAAGATCACCAAGGGCTTGAAGACCCGCAAGCGCAAGCTGAGCGACAAGCTCATCGTGCGCCGCAGGAAGAAGTAAGAGGCCGGGGCGCGACGTCTCCGGCGGAACGGACGAGGAGCGGATGGCACGTTCGATCAAGAAGGGCGCCTACGTGGTGGATTCGCTGGTCAGGAAGATCGAGGCGCTCAACCGTAGCGGGGAGAAGCGCGTGCTCAAGACCTGGGCACGGCGCTGCACGGTCCTGCCGGAGTTCGTGGGCCACACGTTGGCGATCCACAACGGCAACAAGTTCATCCCGATCTACATCACCGAGAACATGGTGGGCCACAAGCTCGGCGAGTTCGTCCCGACCCGCATCTTCCGCGGCCACGGACAGCAGGTCGCCGAGAAGACGCCGGCCCCCGGCAAATAGACGATGGAAGCCCGAGCCGTCCAGCGCTTCGTGCGGATCACGCCGCGCAAGGTGAATCAGGTTCTCGAGCTGATTCGCGGTCGTGGGGTGGAGGACGCGCAGAACGTCCTCAATTTCACGCCCAAGGCCGGGGCGCGGATCGTCCAGAAGGTGCTGAAGTCCGCGGTGTCGAACGCGCTCCACGTGGGCAAGGTGCGCGTCGAGCAGCTCTACGTGAAGGAAGCGGTGGCGGGCGCAGGATCCACGCTGAAGCGGTGGCTGCCGCGAGCGCAGGGGCGGGCCACGCCGATCCTCAAGCGCACGAGCCATATCTTCGTCAAGGTGGCCACGAGGGAATAAGCATGGGACAGAAGACGCATCCGGTCGGCCTGCGCTTGGGGATCGTCAAGGACTGGGACTCGCGCTGGTTCGCCAAGCGGAACTACGCCGAGCTGCTGAAGGAGGACCTGCTGATCAAGCGCTACCTCAAGAAGCGGCTCTACCAGGCCGGCATCTCGAAGATCACGATCGAGCGCAAGGGCGACAAGCTCACCATCGGCATCAGGACGGCCCGGCCCGGGCTGGTGATCGGGCGCAAGGGGGAGCAGGTGGACAAGCTCTCCGAGGAGATGAAGCAGCTGACGAAGAGGGTGGTCCAGCTGAACATCGAGGAGATCAAGCGTGCCGACCTGGACGCGCAACTCGTGGCCGAGCACATCGCCAAGCAGCTCGAGCAGCGCGTGTCGTTCCGCCGCGCCATGAAGAAGGCCATCGCCTCGACCATGCGCAGCGGCGCGCAGGGGATCCGCGTGGCTTGCGCCGGGCGCCTGGGAGGCTCGGAGATGGCGCGCTACGAGACCTACCGCGACGGGCGCGTCCCGCTACACACGTTGAGGGCGGACATTGACTTCGCCCGGGCCACGGCCCACACGGCCTACGGAACCTGCGGGGTGAAGGTGTGGATCTTCCACGGCGAGCAGCTCGACCGCGCGGCGCTCGGCCCGGTGTCCTAGGGGGAGCCCGGGCATGTTGATGCCGAAGCGGGTCAAGCACCGCAAACAGCAGCGCGGGCGCATGAGAGGCAAGGCCCACCGGGGCTCCACGGTGGTGTTCGGCGAGTACGGCCTGCAGTCGCTGGAGCCGGCCTGGGTGACCAACCGCCAGCTCGAAGCGGCGCGCGTGGCGATCACGCGCTCCATCAAGCGTGGCGGCAAGATGTGGATTCGGGTGTTCCCGGACAAGCCGGTCACCAAGAAGCCGGCCGAGACCCGCATGGGCAAAGGCAAGGGCCCGCCCGAGGGCTGGGTGGCGGTCGTGAGGCCGGGTCGGGTGCTGTTCGAGCTCGAGGGGATCACCCGGCCGCTGGCCGAGGAGGCCATGAAACTGGGGGCTTCGAAGCTGCCGATCCGCACCCGGTTCATCGAGCGGCACGAAGGAGGGGAATAGCGGTGGCGCGCGCCAAGGCACAGAGCATGCGGGACATGACGCCCGAGGACATCCGCCAGCGGGTGGCCGAGCTGCGCGAGGAACTCTTCAACCTGCGCTTCCGCAATGCCATGCGTCAGCTCGACGATCCGCTCAAGATCCGGGAATCGCGGCGCGAGCTGGCCCGGCTGCTGACGGTGCTGGGCGAGAAGCGGATGCTCGCCGGACCGGCGAAGCGCTGAGCTGCAGGGGCGAACCGGGAGGGAGAACGGGGCACATGACGCCGACAGGCGACAACGCGGCGAAGGGGGGGCGCCCCCGCCGCAAGGTACGGGTGGGGCGCGTGGTGAGCGACCGCATGGACAAGACGCGGGTGGTGGTCATCGAGCGCCTGGTCAAGCATCCCCTGGTGGGCCGCTACGTGCGCCGTCGTTCCAAGTTCAAGGTGCACGACGAAAAGAACGAGTGCCGGGTGGGGGACGTCATCCGGTTCATGGAGACCCGACCGCTCTCCAAGGACAAGCGCTGGCGCTTCCTGGGGTTCGTCGGGCGCGCGAAGTAGGCCGGGCCGGGCGCGGGGCCCCGACGGTCGGGAGCCGGAGGCATGATTCAGCTCAGGACGATGGTCACGGTGGCGGACAACTCGGGCGCGAAGCGCGCCCAGTGCATCAAGGTGCTGGGCGGACACCACCGGCGCTACGGCCGCCTGGGGGACGTCGTGGTGGTCAGCATCAAGGACGCGATCCCCGGCGCGGGCGTGAAGAAGGGCGACGTGGCCAAGGCGGTGGTGGTGCGCGCCGTCAAGGAAGGGCGGCGCAAGGACGGATCCTACATCCGCTTCGACGAGAACGCGGTCGTGCTGATCAATGAGGACAAGGAGCCGCGCGGCACGCGCATCTTCGGCCCCGTGGCGCGGGAGCTGCGCGAGAAGGAGTTCATGAAGATCATCTCGCTTGCGCCGGAGGTCATCTGATGGCTCGCCGGATACGCCGCGGAGACGTCGTGCAGGTCATCGCGGGGGACGACAAGGGCAAGACCGGCCGGGTGCTGAGCGTGCAGCGCGACCGCAACCGGGTGGTGGTGGAGAAGGTCAACATGGTGCGGCGCCACACCAAGGCGCGTCGGCAGGGCCAACAGGGCGGGATCCTGGAGAAGGAGGCCCCCATCCACCTGTCCAACGTGCTGCTCTACGACGACAAGGCCGGGCGGGGCGCGCGCGTGGGCGTGCGCCGCCTGCCGGACGGCTCCCGCGAGCGGGTGTCCAAGGCGAGCGGCGAGGTCATCGTGACCAAGGGTTCCAGCTAGGCGGAACGGGGGCGAAGGGAACATGGCGGAAGAAGCGAAAGGCGCCGAGAAGGCTCCCAAGAAGGCCAAGGCCGCGGGGAGCCCCAAGGGTGTGCCGGCCGGGAAGGGAGCGGGCACGGCAACGGTCACCGTGAGCACCGGCCGGCCGGCGGTCTCCCCCAAGCAGCCGCCCCGGCTGCTCGTCCATTACGAGCAGAAGGTCCGGCCGGCGCTGATCGAGAAGTTCAAGTACACCAGCGTGATGCAGGTGCCCCGACTGAGCAAGATCGTGCTCAGCATGGGGGTGGGCGACGCGCTGCAGGACCAGAAGCTGCTCGACGCGGCCGTGGTCGAGATGGCCCAGATCGCCGGGCAGAGGCCCGCCATCCGCCGGGCCAAGAAGTCGATCGCGAACTTCAAGCTGCGCGAGGGGGTTCCGATCGGCTGCATGGTGACGCTGCGGGGCGCCCGCATGTACGAGTTCTACGACCGGCTCATCAACGTGGCCGTGCCTCGCATCCGCGACTTCCGCGGGCTGAACCCGCGCGGTTTCGACGGGCGCGGCAACTACAACCTCGGCCTGACCGAGCAGATCATCTTCCCGGAGGTCGACTACGACAAGGTCGGGAAGATCCGGGGCATGAACGTGACCATCGTCACGACGGCGCGGAACGACGAGGAAGGACGCGAGTTGCTGCGGCTCATGAACCTGCCCTTCCGCACGCGCTAGGAGGCATCGTGGCCAAGAAGTCCATCGTCGAGAAATGGAAGCGGCCGCCCAAGTTCAAGGTGCGCGCCTACAACCGGTGCCACCGCTGCGGGCGCCCGCGCGGCTACCTGCGCGCGTTCGGGCTGTGCCGCATCTGCTTCCGGGACCTGGCCCTGGAAGGCCAGATCCCGGGCGTGGTCAAGGCGAGCTGGTGAAGACGCTCGAGCGGAGGGCGCCGGAGCCGGCGGGGAGCGGCGCGGAGGCCGGGCGGAGGGTGTGGGGCGGCCCGCGCCGCCTGGACCGCAGCCCCAGGAGGATGGCATGTCGGTGACGGACCCGGTGGCGGATTTCCTGACGGCGGTGCGCAACGCGATCCACGCGCGGCAGCGGCGGGTGGACGTGCCGTCTTCGCGGCTCAAGCTGGAGATCGCCAAGGTGCTCATGCGGGAGCGCTTCATCAACAATCTCAAGGTCATCGAGGGTCCGCACCAGGGAACGCTGCGCCTCTATCTGAAGTACACCGGGGACGACGCCAGCGTGATCACCGGGCTGAAGCGCGTCAGCACGCCGGGCCGGCGCGTCTACCTGCCCAAGCACAAGATCCCGCGCGTCTACGCGGGCATGGGGATCAGCGTGCTGTCCACCTCGCGCGGGCTGATGACCGACCGGGAGGCGCGAGAGGCCGGACTGGGCGGCGAAGTGCTCTGCCAGGTCTGGTAGGGGGCATCATGTCGCGAATGGGCAAGCGTCCGATCCCGATCCCCGGCGGCGTCACGGTGGCGCTGGCGGGCGACACGGTGAAGGTCAAGGGCCCCAAGGGGGAGCTCGCGCTGCGGGTGCTCCGCGGGGTCGCGGTGAAGCTGGAGGACGGCAAGGCGGTTGTGAGCGCCGAGCGAAAGGTCAAGAACCCGGCCTACGGGACCGTGCGCGCGCAGCTCCAGAACATGGTGGTGGGGGTCTCGCAGGGCTTCAGCAAGACCCTGGAGATCGTCGGCACCGGCTACCGCGCGCAGGCGGAGGGCAAGGGTGTCGTGCTGCAGCTCGGCTACTCGCACCCCATCAAGTACGCGGCCCCTCCGGGCATCACCATCAAGGTGGAGTCGCCGACCCGGCTGGTGGTGAGCGGTGCCGACCGCGCGCTGGTGGGGCAGGTGGCCGCCAACCTCCGCGGCTTCCGCCCACCCGAGCCCTACAAGGGCAAGGGCGTCCGCTACGAGGGCGAGTACGTTCGCCGCAAGGCCGGGAAGGCCGCGGCGGGAGCGACCTCATGAGCGGGAAGCGCAACAAGCTGGAGCGCCGCCAAATGCGGCGCCACCGCATCCGCTCGCGGCTGGAAGGCACGCCCGAGCGCCCGCGGCTCTCGGTGTTCCGCAGCGCGAGGCACATCTACGCCCAGGTGGTGGACGACCGCTCGGGGCGCACCCTGGCGTCCGCTTCCAGCCGGCCCGGCAAGGCCGGCGCCGCGGCGCTGCGCGCCCATGTGGAGGGCAAGGGCAAACTCGCCCTTTCCGCCGCGGTGGGCCGGATCGTGGCCGAGAAGAGCCTGGCCGCGGGAATCAAACAGGTCTGCTTCGACCGCAGCGGCTACCGCTACCACGGTCGCGTCAAGGCGCTGGCCGAAGGGGCGCGCGCCGGCGGTCTCGAGTTCTAGAGGAGGTCGTCTTGCGAGGCGCGGAAGGTCCGAAGTCCGATTTCGTCGAGCGTGTGATCAGCGTCAACCGCTGCGCCAAGGTGGTCAAGGGCGGGCGGCGCTTCTCGTTCAATGCCATCGTCGCGGTGGGGGACCAGAAGGGCAAGGTCGGGGTCGGCCTGGGCAAGGCCAACGAGGTCGCCGATGCCATCCGCAAGGCGGGCGAGGCGGCGCGCAAGATCATGTTCGCCGTGCCCATCACGCGCGGCGGCACGATCCCCCACCACGTGGTCGGTCACTTCGGCGCAGGCGAGGTGCTCCTGAAGCCGGCCTCCGCGGGCACCGGGGTCATCGCCGGGGCCGGCGTGCGGGCGGTGCTGGAGGCCGCCGGGGTCCAGAACGTGCTCACCAAGTGTCTGGGAAGCCGCAATCCGCACAACCTGGTGAAGGCCACGGTGGACGCGCTGCATCGCCTGCGGCGGCCGGGGGACGTGGCGGAGCGGCGCGGCATGACGCTGGCCGAGATCTTCGGAACTCCCCGGAAGGCGGCGAGCGATGGCGCGTAGGCTGAGAATCACGCAGGTGCGCAGCGCGAGCGGACGCCCGGCCGACCAGGCCGACACCCTGCGCGCCCTGGGCATCCGTCGCATGCATCACACCGTCGAACACGACGACACCCCGCAGATCCGCGGGATGGTCTTCAAGATCCGCCACCTGGTGCGGGTCGAGGAGCCGGTTTCCCCATGACCATTCGGATCGGTGCACTGCAACCGGCGGCCGGCGCCCGTCGCGACCGGAAGCGGCGGGGCAAGGGCGCGGCCACCGGGGTGGGCGGCACGGCGGGCCGGGGGCACAAGGGACACCGGGCCCGCACGGGCGGAGGGATCGCGCCCTGGTTCGAGGGCGGGCAGATGCCGCTGCAGCGCCGCCTCCCCAAGCGCGGGTTCAGGAACCCGGGCCGCGTCGAGTACCAGATCGTCAACGTCGGCCGGCTGGGGGCGTTCGCGCCCGGGTCGGTGGTGGACCGCGACGCGCTGCGGAAGGCGGGCCTGGTGGGCGGGGGCGGCCGCCCCGTGAAGCTGCTGGGGTCGGGGGAGCTGAAGCAGGCCCTCACCCTGCGAGTGGATGCGGCCAGCGCCGGCGCCCGGCGCGCGGTCGAGGCGGCCGGCGGCCGCGTCGAGACCCCCGCGGCTCAAGGGTAGGCATGCTCGAGAAATTCCAGAACATCTTTCGCGTCCCGGAGCTCAAGCGCCGGATCCTGTTCACGCTGGCGCTGTTCGTGGTCTACCGGCTGGGCGAGCACATCCCTTCGCCGGGGGTGAACGCGCGCGCCCTGCAGGGCGCCTTCGAGAGCCAGCGGGGCACGCTGTTCGGTCTCTATGACCTGTTCGTGGGCGGCGCCTTCTCGCGGGCGACCATCTTCGCGCTGGGCATCATGCCCTACATCTCGTCCTCGATCATCCTGCAGCTGCTCGGCGCCGTGGTGCCGTACTTCGAGAAGCTCCGCAAGGAGGGCGAGGAGGGGCAGAAGAAGATCACGCAGTACACGCGCCTGGGGACCGTCTTCATCTCGTTGCTCCAATCGTACGCCTACAGCATGTTCCTCATGAACCTCGGCCAGTCCCAGGCCATCAGCGTGGTGCCCCACCCGGGCGTGGGGTTCACGCTCTCCACCATGATCACCCAGACCACCGGCACCATCTTCGTCATGTGGCTGGGGGAGAAGATCACGGAGTTCGGCATCGGGAACGGCATTTCGCTGATCATCTTCATCAACATCATCGGCCGGGTGCCCAACGACATCGTCTCGACGGCGGAGAGCTTCCGCGGCGGAAGCGTGACCCTGCTGGGGCTCCTGGCCGGGATCGTGGCCATCGTGCTCATCGTGGCCGGCGTGGTGCAGCTCACCCAGGCCATGCGCAAGATCCCGGTGCAGTACGCCAAGCGCATCGTGGGGCGGAGGATGTACGGCGGGGCCAACACGCACATCCCGCTGCGCGTCAACACCGCGGGGGTGATCCCGATCATCTTCGCCTCGTCCGTGATGATCCTTCCCGCCACGGTGGCGGGTTTCGTGCGGCAGGGTTCCCCCCTGGCGGCGATGGGAGACTGGTTTCATCCCGGGTCGGCGGTCTACAACATCATCTACATCGTCATCATCATCTTCTTCACGTACTTCTACACGGCAGTCGTGCTGAACCCCAACGACCTGGCGGAGAACATGCGGAAGTACGGCGGGTTCGTGCCGGGGATCCGTCCAGGACGCAAGACCGCCGAGTACATCGATCGCGTGCTCTCGCGCATCACGCTTCCGGGGGCGATCGCGCTGGGGATCATTGCCGTACTGCCTGATTTGGTGCTGCGCGGCCTCAACATGCCGTTCGACTTCGGCGGCACCAGCGTCCTCATCATGGTCGGGGTGGCGCTCGATACGCTCCAGCAGGTGGAGTCCCACCTGCTCATGCGGCACTATGAGGGCCTGGTCAGCCGGGGCAAGCTCCGCGGCCGGCTGAGGACGTGAGGTGCGGCTCGTGCTGCTGGGCCCGCCCGGCGTGGGCAAGGGAACCCAGGGACGGTTGCTGGCCGACCACCTGCGCGTCCCGCTCATCGCCACCGGGGAGATGCTGCGGGAGGCGGTCAAGAACGGCACGCCGCTGGGACGGCGCGCGCAGGCCGTGATGGAATCGGGAGAGCTGGTGAGCGACGAGATCATGATTGGACTGGTGAGCGAGCGCACGGCGCGGTCCGACGCGGCGCAGGGCTTCATCCTCGACGGCTTCCCGCGCACGACGGCGCAGGCGGACGCCCTCGACGCGCTGCTGCGGGAGCGCGGCCAGGGTCTGGACGCCGTGGTGCTGCTGACCGCCGAGCCGGAGCAGCTGTTGCGGCGGCTCTCGGCGCGGCGGGAGTGCCCCGCTTGCCAGCGCGCCTACAACCTGCTGAGCCAGCCGCCGCGCCGCGATGCCGTGTGCGACGCGGACGGGACGGCGCTGGTGCAGCGCGAGGACGACCGGGAAGAGACCGTGCGGCAGCGGCTGCAGGTCTACCGCAGGCAGACCGCTCCGCTGGTGGACTACTATCAGGCGGGGGGCCGCCTGCGGGAGGTGCGCTCCGAAGGCGACGTGCGCGCCGTGTTCGACGCGGTGGCGGCGGCGGTGGGGCGCTGAGGACGGCCATGGGGCGCGGCGTGTTCCTGCGGACTCGCGACGAGGTGGACGCCATCCGCTCGGCGGGTCGGGTCGTGGCCGAATGCCTGGCGCTGGTGGGCCGTTCGGTGAGGCCGGGGGTGACCAGCGCGGAGCTCGACGCCGTGGCCGAAGAGTTCATCCGCGCGCGGGGCGGGCGTCCCGCGTTCAAGGGCTACCGCGGGTTCCCACGCACGCTCTGCGTGGCGATCAACGAGCAGGTGGTCCACGGTATCCCGGACGAGCGGCGGTTGAAGGCGGGGGACATCATCGGGCTGGACGTGGGAGTGGAGCTGGACGGCTACTACGCCGATTCGGCCCGCACCGTCGCCGTGGGCGAGGTGAGCCCGCTCGCCCGGCGGCTGCTCCAGGTCACCGAGGAGGCGCTGCACCGGGGCATCGGTCAGGCGCGCGCCGGCAACCGGGTGGGGGACATCTCGAGCGCGATCCAGCGGCACGTCGAGGCCAACGGTTTCTCGGTGGTGAAGCTGCTGGTGGGCCACGGGATCGGGCGCGAGATGCACGAGGAGCCCAAGGTGCCGAACTACGGCACGGCGGGGCGCGGCCCGCGGCTGCTGGGCGGCCAGGTGCTCGCGATCGAGCCCATGGTCAACGCGGGCGGGGACGAGGTGGTCACGCTCGAGGACGGCTGGACGGTGGTGACGCGCGACGGATCGCTTTCGGCCCACTTCGAGCACACCGTGGCCGTGTGGGCGGAGGGGCCGGAGATCCTCTCCCGGATGGATTCCGCCGCATGACCGAGAGCGGAGAGTAGGGGAGTGCCGAAAGAGGAAGGGATTCAGGTCGAGGGAACGGTGATCGAGCCGCTGCCCAACGCGATGTTCCGGGTGGAGCTGGAGAACGGCTACAAGGTCCTGGCCCACATCTCGGGCAAGATGCGCATGAACTTCATCAAGATCCTGCCGGGCGACAAGGTGACGGTGGAACTGTCGCCCTACGACCTGACGCGCGGGCGGATCATCTATCGCTACAAGTAGAGCCCGCGCGTCGCGCCGGACCCGCGAGGGACCGGGCGGGCGCGGAGGGAGGCGCCGGGCATGAAGGTGCGTACGTCGGTGCGCAAGATCTGCGAGCACTGCAAGGTGGTGCGGCGCAAAGGCGTGGTGCGGGTGATCTGCAAGCGCAACCCGCGCCACAAGCAGCGCCAGAAGTAGGCGAAGGAGGCGAGACGTGGCACGAATCGCGGGCGTTGACCTGCCGGCCAACAAGCCGATCGGGGTGGCGCTCACCTACATTTTCGGCATCGGGTCGTCCACCGCACGGCGCATCCTGGCGGCCACCGGGGTCAACTCCGGCGTGCGCGTCAAGAACCTGAGCGAGGAGGACGCCGGCCGCTTGCGCGGCGTGATCGAGCGGGACTACAAGGTGGAGGGCGCCCTGCGCAGCGAGGTGGCGATGAACATCAAGCGGCTGATGGACATCGGCACGTATCGCGGGCTGCGCCATCGCCGTGGGCTGCCGGTTCGCGGCCAGCGCACGCGTACCAACGCGCGCACGCGGAAGGGGCCCAAGAAGACCGCGGGCGCGGTGCGCAAGAAGGTGGCCGCGGCCCCGGTCCGACCGGGCCTGAAGCGGCCCGGAGCGTGATGCCGGCGACCGCCGGCGCGGCATGAGGCGTCCAGGAGGAAACCGTGGCTGAAGTCAAGAAGGCGAAGAAGCGAGAACGGAAGATCCCGGCCACCGGGGTGGCCCACGTCCAGGCCAGCTTCAACAACACGATCGTGACCATCACCGACGGCGACGGGAGCGTGGTGGCCTGGGCGAGCGCGGGCAAGGTGGGATTCAAGGGGTCGCGCAAGAGCACGCCGTTCGCGGCCCAGGTGGCTGCGGAGGCGAGCGCCAAGGAGGCGCTCAACCTGGGCATGAAGCGGGTGGAGGTCTGGGTCAAGGGTCCCGGCGCCGGCCGCGAGGCGGCCATTCGCTCGCTGCAGGCGGCGGGGCTGGAGATCTCGGCGATCCGGGACGTGACGCCGATCCCGCACAACGGCTGCCGGCCGCCCAAGCGGCGGCGGGTCTAGGAGCGGAACGCATGGGTGTCTACCACGACGCTCGCTGCCGGCTGTGCCGGCGCGAGGGCATGAAGCTGTTCCTGAAGGGAGCGCGCTGCTTCACCGACAAGTGCGCCTTCGAGCGCCGCGGTTACGCGCCGGGCGAGCACGGGAAGAGCCGTCGCGCCAAGGAGACCAACTACGGCCAGCAGTTGCGCGAGAAGCAGCGCGCCCGGCGCATCTACGGCCTGCTCGAGCAGCAGTTCCGCCATTACTTCGCGCAGGCCGCCGTGACCAAGGGCGTCACCGGCGAGGCGCTGCTGCAGATGCTCGAGACGCGCCTGGACAACGTGGCGTTCCGCCTGGGCTTCGCGCCCTCGCGCAACGCGGCGCGGCAGCTGGTGCGCCACGGACACCTTCAGGTCAACGGCCGCAAGGTGGACATCCCGTCCTACCGGGTGCGGGCCGGAGACACCGTGGCGGTGCGCGAGCGCAGCCGCCAGCTGGCCGTCGTGGCCAGCTCGCTGGAGGCGCGCAAGGGCCAAGGGGTGCCCGAGTGGCTCGAGCTGGACGCCGCGCTGATGAGCGGGAAGGTCCGGAGCATCCCCACCCGCCAGTCCATCCCGGTCCCGATCAACGAGCATCTCATCGTGGAGCTCTACTCGAAGTAATCAAGCAAGAAGCCCAAGTCGCTTCCTGGAGGAGGCAGCTCGATGAAGTGGAAGAACCTGACCATGCCGAAGCAGATCGCCCCGGAGCCGGAGAACACCGACCGCTACGGCAAGTTCGTCGTGGAGCCGCTGGAGCGGGGTTTCGGGGCCACGCTGGGCAACGCGCTGCGGCGCGTCTTGCTGTCCTCGCTCCAGGGGACGGCGATCACCGCCGTGCGTATCGAGGGGGCGCTGCACGAGTTCACCACGCTGCCGGGCGTCATCGAGGACGTCACCGAGATCATCCTGAACCTCAAGCAGGTGCGGCTCAAGCTGCACGGCGACGGGCCCAAGAAGGGCTACTTCGAGAGCCGCGGGCGTGGCGAGGTGCGCGCCGGTGACCTGCAGGTGGACAGCGAGGTCAAGGTGCTC
The DNA here is from genome assembly GCA_037447075.1 of Candidatus Eiseniibacteriota bacterium. Taxonomy (GTDB): domain Bacteria; phylum Eisenbacteria; class RBG-16-71-46; order RBG-16-71-46; family RBG-16-71-46; genus JBBIHL01. The sequence goes on from JBBIHL010000015.1 coordinate 14,416, forward strand.
AACCCGGACCTCCACATCGCCACGCTGAACAAGGACGGCGATCTGCGCATGGAGGTCGAGATCAACAGCGGCCGGGGTTACGTCTCGGCGGACCAGCACGCGCAGACCGACCGGCCGATCGGCGTGATTCCCGTTGACTCGTTGTTCTCGCCGGTCACCAAGGTGAACTACACGGTGGAGAGCACGCGCATCGGGCAGCGGATCGACTTCGACCGGCTGGTGCTCGAAGTATGGACCGACGGCAGCATCCTGCCCTCGGACGCCGTGGCGGTGGCCGCCAAGATCCTGCACGACCACTTCAGCCTCTTCATCCGCTTCGAGGAGCCCTTCGAGGAGGAGGTCGAGGAGGAGGTGGACCAGGACATCATGCGCGTGCGCGGCCTGCTCGAGAAGAGCGTCGAGGAGCTGGAGCTGTCGGTGCGCTCCAGCAACTGCCTGCGCGCGGCCGAGATCAAGACCATCGGCGACTTGGTCCAGAAGAGCGAGTCCGAGATGCTCAAGTACCGCAACTTCGGGCGCAAGTCGCTCAAGGAGATCCAGGACATCCTGGGCGAGATGGGCCTGGCGTTCGGCATGAACGTCAGCCAGTTCTACCAGGCCAAGCGCGCCCCCGTGAACGTGGGGGCCTGACCCGGCCACGCCGGAAGAGGGACTCCGGGCCATGAGACACCGCAAGGACCACCGCAAGCTCAGCCGCACGTCGGCGCACCGCAAGTCGCTGCTGCGCAACCTGGCGACCGCGCTCTTCCACTACGAGCGCATCGAGACCTCGCTGGCCAAGGCCAAGGAGTCGCGCCGGCTGGCGGAACGGCTCATCACCTTCGCCAAGCGCGGAGACGTGGCGGCGCGGCGGCATGTGGGCCGCTTCATCACGCGGCCCGACGTGACCCGGAAGCTGTTCGACACCATCGCTCCCTGGTACGCCGAACGGGCGGGCGGCTACACCCGCATCGTGCGGCTGGGCCCGCGGCTGGGCGACGCCGGCGAGATGGTGGTGCTGGAGCTGGTGAAGAGCGCCGAGCAGAAGGAGGCGGACCGGAAGGCCCGCCTGGAGGCGGAGGAAGCCAAGGAGGCCCGCAGCAAGGGCGGGAAGCCGGCGGCCGCCCGCAAGGAGAAGAAGGAGAAGGCGCTGGCGGCCGGCGAGGCCTCCAGGAAGGGCCGCAGGGGGCCCGAGGAGGCCGGCGCGGCGCCCGCGCGACGTCGCGGCACGCGCAAGGCGGTGCCTGCAGCCCAGTGAGCGTGCGACCGCTCACTCCCCGGTGCCGTCCGGACCACGCGCGGGCGGGGA